>JAKACF010000128.1 GCA_021821585.1 Actinomycetes bacterium | reverse complement strand
GGAGATGTCCTCCTCGAACAGCCCGAGCGTGCTCGGGTTGGTGAGCATGATGCCGGCGACGTCCTCGTCGAGGGCGGCCCGCAGGCTGTCGAGGTCGACCCCGCCCCGCTCGTTCGTGCCGACGGTCGTCACCTCGTAGCCGCCGAGGGTGACCGAGGCGGGGTTGGTGCCGTGGGCGGAGTCGGGGATGATGACCCTCCGGCGGTCCTGCCCCCGGTCGGCGTGGTAGGCGCGCATGAGGAGCAGGCCGGTGAGCTCGCCGGCCGCACCGGCAGCCGGCTGCAGGGTGGCGGCCGCCATCCCGGTCACCTCGCAGAGCATCTCCTCGAGCTCGCAGAGGACCTCGAGCCAGCCCTGGGTGAGCGAGGGGGGCGAGGCGGGGTGGACGTTGGCGAACCCGGCCCGTGCGGCCGCCTCGTCGCACACCTTCGGGTTGTACTTCATCGTGCAGGAGCCGAGCGGGTAGGCGCCGAGGTCGACGGAGTACTGCCGGTGGCTGAGGCGGGTGAAGTGGGCGACGAGGTCCCGCTCGGAGACCTCGGGGAGCGCCACCGGCTCGCTGCGCAGCCACGGGGCCGGGACGAGCTCCTCGGCGCCCCACTCCGGCAGGCCGGTGGTGCGAAGCGAGCTCGCCCGCCGTCCCGGCGAGGAGAGCTCGAACAGGGTGGGCTCGGCCTCCCGGCCGATGAGCGGCGCCGACAGCGCCCTCCCGCCCGGCAGCGGGCCGGTCGGATCGGTCCCGGTCGTCGTCATCGGATCACCTTCTCCATGCTGGCGGCGAAGCCGTCGATCTCGGCGCGGGTGCGCCGCTCGGTCGTGGCGACGAGGAGGGCGCCCTCGGCCTCGGTCCCCTCGAAGCCCTCCCGGACGGCCACGCCGGCGAGGTAGCCCTCCTCGGCCAGGCGCTCGACGGCGAGCTCGGCCGGTACCGGCAGGCGCAGGGCGAACTCCCGGACGAAGGGGGCGCCCGAGAGCGGCTCCACGCCGTCCAGGGCGCACAGCGCCTCGTGGGCGTAGCGGCCGGCCCGGGCCGAGCCGAGCGCCACCTCGGCCAGGCCGGCCGTCCCGAGCCAGCCGAGCTGGATGGCGGCGGTGACGGCCATCAGGGTCTGGTTCGTGCAGACGTTCGAGGAGGCCCGCTCCCGGCGGATGTCCTGCTCGCGCGCCCGAAGCGTCGTCACGTAGGAGCGCCGGCCCTCGGCGTCGACCGTCTCGCCGACGAGGCGGCCCGGGAGCCGGCGGACGTCGGCCGCCCGGCAGGCGAACAGGCCGAGGTAGGGGCCGCCGAAGCTGAGCGGGGTGCCGAGGGGCTGGCCCTCGCCGATCACCACGTCGGCGCCGAGGCTGCCGGCGCTCTCGAGGAGGGCGGCCACCACCGGGTCGATGGCGACGACGAGGCGGGCGCCGGTCGCCTCGGCGAGCGCTCTCGCGCCGGCGACGTCGTCGAGGCAGCCGAGGAAGTTCGGCAGCGCCACGACGACCGCCCCCGCCGGCCCGGTGTCCCCGACCGCTCCCCAGTCCGTCACGCCGCCCGAGAGCGGGACGGTCGTCACCTCGTGGCCCGGTCCCCGGGCGAAGGTCCCGAGCACGCTCCGCCAGCGCGGGTTGACCCCGGCCGAGCAGAGGACCCGGTGCGAGCCGGTGGCGGCGACCGACAGGTTGACGCCCTCGACGAGGGAGGCGGCGCCGTCGTAGAGCGAGCCGTTGGCGATCTCGAGGCCGGTCAGGCGGGCGACCATCGTCTGGTACTCGAAGATCGCCTGCAGCACGCCCTGGGCCACCTCGGGCTGGTAGGGCGTGTAGGCGGTCACGAACTCCGAGCGCGAGGCGAGGGAGCGGACGACGGCGGGCACCTCGTGGTCGTAGGCCCCCGCCCCGGCGAAGCAGACGAGGGAGCGGCCGACCGCCCGGTTGCGGCCCGCCAGGTCGTCGAGGCGGTCGACGACGTCGGCCTCGCTCTCGCCGGGGGGGAGGTCGAGGCCGCCCGCCAGCCGGAGGGCGGCGGGCACCGTCTCGAAGAGCTCGCCGAGCGAGGAGAGCCCGAGGAAGTCGAGCATCTCGGCGATCTCCTCGCCGGTGTGGGGGACGAACGGTGCGCTCACGTGTCTGCTCCGTCGAGGTCGAGTCGGAAAAAGGGCGGCCGGACGACGCGGGCGGGCACGGCGCCGCCGCGCAGCTCGATCCGGAGCGGCGCGCCCTGCATCGTGGCGGCCGGGACGAATCCGAGCGCGATGCCGCGCTCGAGCACGGGCGAGAAGTTGCCGCTCGTGACGGCGCCGATCGCTCCGCCGTCCGCCTCGAGGACCCGGTCGCCCTCCCGCGGCGGCCGCCTGCCCTCGGTGAGCAGGCCGACGAGGCGCCGGGAGGGGCCTCCGGCCGCCCGGATGGAGGCGAGCGCCTCCCGCCCGGCGAAGTGGTCCTTCTCCCAGCCGACGACCCAGCCGAGGCCCGCCTCGAGCGGGTTGATGTCCGGGCCGAGCTCGTGGCCGTGCAGCGGCAGCCCGGCCTCGAGGCGGAGGGTGTCGCGGGCGCCGAGGCCGGCCGGCTTCGCCCCGGCCTCGACGAGGGCCCGCCAGAGGGCGACGGCGCCCTCTTCGCCGACGGCGCACTCGAGACCGTCCTCGCCCGTGTAGCCCGTGCCGGCGACGAGGCACTCCTCGCCCTCGAAGGTGAAGGTGGCGACGTGGAAGCGCCCCACCGCGGCCGCCTCGGGCGAGACCCGGGCGACCACCTCCCGGGCGGTCGGCCCCTGGACGGCGAGGACCGCCCGGGTGTCGGTGACGTCCGTGCCGCCGAGGCGCTCGAGCACCCGCTCGGTGTTCGAGGCGTTCGGCATGACGTCGAAGCGCCCGGGCGAGACCCACCAGACGATGATGTCGTCGAGGACCCCGCCGCTCTCGTTCAGCAGGTGGGTGTACTGGGCCCGGCCCGGGCCGATCTTGCGCAGGTCGTTCGAGAGCATCGCCTGCAGGCGGTCGAAGGCGCCCTCCCCCTCGACACGGACGGTGCCGAGGTGGCTCACGTCGAACACCGCCGCCGCCCGGCGGCAGGCGAGGTGCTCGGCGATCGTCCCGTCGGGGTAGCTGAGCGGCATCTCGAAGCCGCCGAAGTCGACGAGCTTGGCCGAGGACCGGGCGTGCTCGTCGAACAGGAGGGTGCGCCGAAGGGTCACCCGGCCAATCTAATGGGGCAGCACCACGGGTACTTTGCGAACAGCTCCTCGACGTCGCGGCGGTAGAGAACCTTCACCCTCACCCTCGGGTAGAGGCGGGCGAGCTGGCGCACCTTGCGGTTCTTCTCCGTCACGAGGTCCTGGCGCAAGGTGGTGAGCTCGATGAACAGGTCGTGCTCGGGGAGGTAGAAGTCGGGCCGGAAGCCCCCCGTCGGGAGGCCGTCGTCGGACCAGGAGAGGACGAACTCGACCGGCTCGTACTCCCAGGAGATCCCGTAGTAGTCGAGCAGCTCGGCGAAGAACCGCTCCGTCTCGTGCGCGAAGCGGGTCAACGAGCTTCCGCCGTCCTCCCGGCCGGCTCGGCCGGCGGCGCGCTCTCCTCGCCGCCGCCGATCTCGCGGATGGCCGAGTCGACGTCGGTGACGACGCCCGACAGCGGGACGACGTTGAAGACCCCCTGGCCGCCGCGGAGCAGGTCGAGCAGCTCGTCCCCGTCCCGGGCGAGGACCGAGTCCGAGGCCCCGAGGACGAGGTTGGCGGCCGCCAGGTCCTCGCCGACCGCGTCACGGAAGAAGTCGATCGCCTTGCGGGCGCGCTGCAAGGTGACGCCCGAGTCGAGCAGCTGCTTGATGATCCGGAGGACGACGACGTCCCGGTAGGAGTAGAGGCGCTGGGTGCCGCTCCCCCGGGCGGCTGCGAGCGAGGGGCTGACGAGCCCGGTCCGGTCCCAGTGGTCGAGCTGGCGGTAGGTGATCCCGACGATCTTGCAGACCTGGGGACCCCGGTAGCCCTTGTTGGCGATCTCTCCGCGCATCGCGCCCCCTCGCCGGGTGTGCCGGCCCGGGCGGTCACCCGGGACGACAGGGTCGTAGTTACACCTTCGTGAGTAGGTTACGGTGCGGGGGCCAAAGAGTCAACGTCGACCGCAAGGTCGGGCTCGTGACCTCAACCTGGGCTCGAGGTTCAGCCGCTGAAGTCCTCCGGGCGCACCCGGTCGAGGAACTCGCGGAACTCCCCCACGATCTCCTCGGGGTTGGCGTTGTCGGAGACGTCGTCGTCGTCCGGCTCGATGACGAGGCCCTCGGCGTCCATCAGGTCGTCGGCGACGTACAGCGGGGAATGGGTCCTGAGGGCGAGGGCGATGCCGTCCGAGGGTCGACAGGAGATGGTGTGGTCCCCGGCCGTCCCCGTCAGCCTCAGCTCGGCGAAGAAGGTCGACTCGACGAGCTTGGTCACGACCACGCGGTCGAGGTGGGCGCCGAAGGTCTCGAGCAGCTGGGTCATGAGGTCGTGGGTCATCGGCCGGGGCAGCTCGACGCCCTGCAGGGCGAAGGCGATCGCGGTGGCCTCGGGTGCCCCTACGAAGATGGGCAGGGACCGGTGGGCGCCCTCGGTCTCCTCCAGGAGCACGACCGGGGTGCTCGACTGGAGGTCGACTCGGACCGCTGAGAGTCGAACTTCGACCATGCCATGAACTTACCCCCGGAACAGACGCTCGGCGCTCGCCGCCGGAGCCCTCCGGACCTCCTCTGGATCCACGACTTCGAGGCGCGGGAGGTTCCTGAAGCGCTCCTCGACGTCCAGCCCGTAGCCGACCACGTACTCATCCCCGATCGCCTTGCCGACGTAGCGCAGCTCGACGGGCAGCAGGCGCTTCACCCGGCGGTCGAGCAGGGCGCAGACGTCGACCGAGCGGGCGCCCCGCTCGGTGAGCAGGCGGTGGACGTAGCTCACGGTGAGGCCGCGGTCGACGATGTCGACCGCCAGCACGACCGAGAGGCCGGTGACGTCGACGTCGAGGTCCTTCGACAGGCGTACCCGCTGGCCGCCCGCCCCGTAGGGGGCGAGGGCGAGGAAGTCGATCGAGCAGGGCACCTCGATGCGCCGGACGAGGTCGGCCATGAGGCAGACGCTCCCCTTCAACAGCCCGACGAGGACGAGGCCGTCGGGGTGGTCGCGCGAGATCGCCTGGCCGAGCCGGTCGACGATCGCTTCGAGCTCCTCGCGCCCGAGCACTGGCGAGGCCGGCACCTCGAGCCCGCTCATCCGGTGAGGTCGCGCAGGATGGCCTTCACGAAGGCGGCCTGCAGCGAGGTGCCGAGGTCCGCCAGCTTCCCGAGGTCCTCGAGCGCCCGGGCACGGGCGTGCGGGTTGCGCTGGCGGAGCAGCGGCATGATCGCCTGCGAGTACAGCCCTGCCTGGCGCTCGGCGGCGTGCTTGAAGAGCCGGAGGTGGCGGGCCTCGATGCCGAAGGCGGCGAAGCCGGCCGCCAGCTTGGCGACGGCCACGCAGTCCTCGTCGAAGCAGTGGACCCCGGCGACGCTCCGCCCCCCGATGAGGCCGAAGCTCTCGAGCTGCTCGACCTGCGAGACGCTGAGGCCGCTCGCCTGGGCGAGCTCGCCGGCGGTGAGGGCGGCGCCGGCGAGCGAGCCGGCGAGGTCCGCCACGCTCGGTGCCGGGGTGCTCGGCGGCTCGGGGACCGCGGGCGGCGGCGCCGGCGAGGAGGCCGGCTCGCCGGCGGTCCTCGGCCCGGTGGGCTCGGGGACCGGGCGGTCGTGCTCGCCGGTCGCGGGCCGGCTCGCCCGCCTCGCCTCCGCGAAGGCGGCGCCCTCGTGGTGCCCGGGGCCCTCGCGGCGCTGCATCGTCGCCACCCGGGCGGCGAGCTCGCCTCCCGGCGCGTGCCCGGAGGAGGGATGGGCGTTCCCGTTCGCCGACGAGACGGCCGAGAGACCGGGACGGCTCGAGCCGGCGATCGTCGCCGGCGGCGTCTCGCCCGAGTCGAACAACGACTCGCGGTCGGTCGTGGACTCGGCCCCCTCGAGCCGGCCCTTGATCACCTTCAAGGGGAGGAAGTGCTCGCGCTGCTGGCGGAGGATCCAGCGGAGCCGCTCCACGTCGTGGTCGTAGAACTTGCGGTAGCCCGACGGCGTCCGCTCCGGCACGAGCAGGCCGCGGCTCTCGAGGAAGCGGATCTTCGAGATCGTGATGTCGGGGAACTCCTCGCGCAGCAGCGCGAGCACGTCGCCGATGGAGAGATAGGACCGCTCGCCCACGGCTCAGGCCTGGCCGGTGGCGAGGAAGACCAGCTTGAACTTGCCGATCTGCACCTCGTCCCCGCTCGCGAGCACGGCCTCGTCGATCCGCTCCCGGTTGACGTAGGTGCCGTTCAGCGAACCGACGTCCTTCACGACGTAGGTCCCCCCCTTGCGGAGGAACTCGGCATGACGGCGGGAGACGGTGATGTCGTCGAGGAAGATCTCGCTTTCGGGGTGCCGCCCGACTCTCGTCACATCGGTGCCGAGAACGTACTTCGCCCCCACGTCCGGACCCCGCTTCACGACGAGCAGGCCGGTCCCCGCCTGGATGTCCGCCAGCGGCACCGTCATCTCGATCTCGCCGGAGTCGGTCGGCTCCTCGGGCAGGAACGAGACGGTCGTGTCCGCCCCGCTCGCGAGCGCCGCTCCGCACGAGGAGCAGAAGTTCGCATCCGGGGGGTTGCGGTGGCCGCAGTTGTTGCAGAACACCCGCCCCAAGCTAGTCGCTGTCACGGCGCCCCGCTCCTGTCCCGTCCGCCGGGCACGCCGCCGCGCTACTCGGTCGAGGCGCGGTAGGCCGCCGCGTCGAGCAGGCCGTCGAGCTCGCCCGCGTCGGAGGGCTCGATCACGACGAGCCAGCCCGAGCCGTAGGGCTCCTCGTTCAGCTTCTCGGGTGCCTCGGCGAGGTCGCCGTTCACCTCGACCACCGTCCCGCCGACGGGCGCGTAGATCTGGGAGACGGACTTGGTCGACTCGACCTCCCCGAGCGGACCGCCCTTCTCGACCGCCGTGCCGGCCGCCGGGAGCTCGACGAAGACGACGTCGCCGAGGGCGTCCTGGGCGAAGTCGGTGATGCCGATGCGGACCCGGCCGTCCTCGGTCCTGGCCCACTCGTGGTCGCTCGTGTAGCGAAGCTCCTCGGGGACGTCCATCCTTCCTCCTTGTCTCGGCCGGCCGGCTCGTCGCCGGCCGGCTCAGCCGTTCGTCTCGGAGATGATCCAGGCGATCTGGTCGGCCATCGCCCGGACCCGCTCCTCTGCGCGCTGGGCGGTGTCGGCCTCCGCCGTCACCATCGTGGCCGGGCCCTCGGTGTCGGGGACGACGAGCGTCCAGCCCTCTTCGTCTATCAGCTTCACGCCGTCGACGAGGACGATCTCACGGGCCGAGGCGCGCTCGAGCAGCGTCCGCATGACGAGGCCCTTGGCCTCGAAGGGGGTCGGCACCTCGAGGCGGGCGAGCTCGGGGCGCCGCAGTGCGGAGACGGTCTCCGACAGCCGGCGGCCGCTCGTCGCGAGGAGGGAGAGGAGGCGGAGGAAGCTGGCCACGGCGTCGAAGGCAGGGAGGAAGGAGGGGAAGATGAACCCGCCCTGGGTGTTGCCGGCGAAGACGACCTCCGGGTCGCTCGAGGCGGCCATCAGGTCCGAGGCGGCCAGCTTGGTCCAGAGCACCTCGGCGCCGGCGGTCTCGACGATCCGCTCGACGTCCTGAGGGGCGTCGACGGGGATGGCGACGACCCCCTTGCCGGTGTCCTCGGCGACGATGCGCGCCATGGCGCACAGCGCCTCCTCGTCCGAGAGGATCCGTCCCGTGTCGTCGACGAGGGTGAGCTGCTCGCCGTCGGGGTCGAACATCGCCCCGAGGTGGGCGCCCGAGGACCTGACGAGCTCGCCGAGGCGGCCGGCGTGCACCACGCGGTCGAAGCTCAGCACGCCCGGCGTCGAGACGTGCGGGTTGATGACGAGGACGTCCGCCCCGAGCTTGGCGAGGATGTTCGGCATGACAAAGCTCGTCGTCCCGAAGGCGTAGTCGAGCACGAGCTTGAAGCGCGCCCTTCGGATCGCCTCCAGGTGGACGCTTCCCGTCAGCCCGGCGGTGTACATCTCGACCGTGCGGGAGGGGAAGTAGATGTCGCCGATCTCGGCCGCCAGCACCCGGCGGGACTCCTCCCGGTCGTGCAGCCGCTCGATCTTGCGCTGGGTGGGCGCGTCGAGGTCGACGCCTTC
>JAKACF010000127.1 GCA_021821585.1 Actinomycetes bacterium | reverse complement strand
GCGCGGCCGGCAACAAGAGGGACGTCCGCTTCTTTCGCAAACACCCCTCGAGCTGTCGTCCTCGGCGCGGACACCATGTCCCCTCCGAGGACGGAGTTGCCGAGTCCGGAGGCCGATGCGAGGCCATGGCACACTGGCATGGGCGGGGGCATTCCCGGACGACGCGGCACGACATCGGCGCTGGACTGCCCGCTGGGAGTCTCTGCCGGCCGAGCGAGCAGCCACAGCAGCCCCGGTCGCGTCGCACCGCTGGTTGGGCGTGGAGGTCACCGACACCCTGCCTCTCTCGAGCCGTCTGAGCTCGCGCCCTCCGCCCAGCAGCCGAGCTGCTGTGCGCACAATCTCGAGGCGGTCCACCATCCGAAGTGCCGAGGGTCCAAGACCGTCCTGGACCCCGACGTCGCAGGACCGCCGGAGATCTCACAGAGGGCGGGCGTCGATCGCTTCGTTCGGTGGACATCGCGGCCAGACACGTGCCGACCGCTGGTGGCCGATCGCGCGATGCGAGCACCTCGAGATGGCCGCAGGTCCGCCGGGAGCTGCTCGCTCGACCAAGCCTGGCTCTCCCCCGTCACCGCCGGTCTCGCCGACTGAGGGGTGCGGCACCTAGATTGCCGGGCGGGGACAGCAAGGCGACCGCCAGCCGAGGACGCCACGACGACGAGGAGCACGCATTGAGCATGTACAAGGTCACCAACCCCGCCACGGGCGAAGTCGAGAAGGAGTTCGCCATCGCGTCCGATGCGGAGCTGAGTGGGGTCCTGAAGCGCTCGGAGACCTCCTACGACCCGTGGCGGGTCATGTCCCGCGAAGAGCGCGCCAGCATCGTGCTCGCCGTCTCCAAGATCTACATGGACCGGGTCGACGAGCTCGCCTCCATCATCACCCGCGAGATGGGCAAGACGACGCGGGAGGCCGTCGACGAGGTGGAGTTCAGCGCTTCCATCTACGAGTACTACGCCAGCGAGGGACCGAAGCTGCTCGCAGATCGCCCGCTCGAGTCAACGCAGCCCGGCAAGGGGTGGGTGCGCCTCGCGCCGGTCGGCACCGTCCTCGGCATCATGCCGTGGAACTACCCCTACTACCAGGTGGCCCGGTTCGCCGCACCCAACCTGGTCATCGGCAACAGCGTCATCTTGAAGCACGCGCCGCAGTGCCCGGAGTCTGCCCTCGTCATGGAGGAGATCTTCCGGGAGGCGGGCGTTCCTGAGGACGTCTACATCAACATCTTCGCCACCAACGAGCAGATCGCTCAGCTGATCGCTGACCCGAGGGTGGCAGGTGTGTCAGTGACCGGCAGCGAGCGGGCCGGGAGCGCGGTCGCTGCCCAGGCGGGACAGCACCTTAAGAAGGTCGTGCTGGAGCTCGGTGGCTCCGACCCCTTCATCGTGCTGGACGCCGACGACGTCGCGGCCGTTGCCCGAGAGGCCGTGGCCGCCCGCATGGAGAACGCCGGTCAGGCCTGCAACGCCGCCAAGCGCATGATCGTGATGGAGAGCGTCTACGACGAGTTCGTCGGCGAGTTCACCAAGGCGATGGCCGAGCAGGTGCCCGGTGACCCGACCGACCCGGAGACGACGTTTGGTCCACTCTCCTCCGAACAGGCAGCCGAGAATCTGGTGGCACAGATTCAGGACGCCGTCGACAAGGGGGCGACCCTCCACCTCGGTGGTGGTCGCATCGAGGGGCCGGGCGCCTTCGTCGAGGCAACCGTCCTCAGCGGGGTCACTCCCGAGATGCGGGCGTACCGGGAGGAGCTGTTCGGTCCAGCAGCCGTGATCTACAAGGTCACGAGCGTGGACGAGGCCGTCGAGCTCGCCAACGACACCCCCTATGGACTGGGCGCCTCGATCTTCTGCGAGGACGAGCAGTTGGCTCTCGAGCTCGCCGACCGCATCGACACCGGCATGGTCTGGATCAACGAAGCCGAGGGCGGTGGGCCCGAGATGCCCTTCGGCGGGACGAAGCGCTCCGGTGTTGGTCGGGAGCTCGGCCCGCTCGGCATCGACGAGTTCGTCAACAAGAAGCTGATCCACACCCCGGCAGAGCAGTAGGCGAGAAGGAGACGTCACTCGGCGGGCTTCTCCGGGCGTTGGACGAGCTCGCCGAGCTGACGAGCGTGCATGCGAGGCGAGCAACGCCCCCTCGCATGCACGCAGTCTCCACCTCCGCCAGCACCGCTGGTCCGGCGGAGCGCAAGGGCAGGCAGGAACGGTCGACCGGGACGCGGTCTGTTGTCGCCTCCAAACCCGTCGCCGCCCGACCGATCGCTGCCGCGCTCCCCATGATCTAGGCGGGCGACCCCGAAGAGCAGGCACCTCGCGGATCAGTCCTGCGATCGAGGCCAGGGGCCCCCGTCCCGACGGTGCCACACTGGAACACATGCGGAGCCTCTACGAGGAGGCCGGCGGCTGGCCGGGCATGCTCAGGCTGGCCGAGGCGTGGCATGCCCGGGTCCTGGCTGACGAGGTGGTGAGCCACGCCTTCAGCCACGGTGTTCATCCCCATCACACCGAGCGACTCGCCGCCTACTGGTCCGAGGCTCTCGGAGGTCCGTGCCACTACAGCGAGAGATACGGCGACGAGACGAGCGTCGTGCGGATGCACAGCGGGAATGGCCGGCACGACGACATGGACCACCGCGCCATCGACTGTTTCGACCAGGCTCTGGCGGACGTCGGCCTCACTGCGGACGACCCTGTCCACCGAGCGCTGCACGACTACTTCGCCTGGGCGACGACCACCACCATGGCGAGGTACCCCGAGTCGGCCGACGACGTCCCCCAAGGCCTGCCGCTCCCCCACTGGGCCTGGAGCGGCCTCGTCCCGAGCGGCCCGGACGGCGTCTGACCCGCTCTCTCTCGGCCGCGACGCCCTCACGTCACGGCCGCCAACTGAGGAGCCGTCCGGAGCGGCCCTCGGTCTGCCCGAACCGAGGATCGCTCCGGCCGACGGACTGGTCACCCATCGGCGAGCGCGCCGGCCCGCCGGCGCGGGGCTCAGGCGCGGTGCAGCGTTCTCGCCACCCGGGCACTCGCCCGCTGGAGGCTCGCGTTCACCCTGGCGTGCGTGCTCTCCGGCGTCGGGAGGATGCCGAGTTGCTCGAGCATGGCCAGGGAGTCGTAGACGAGGCGGTGCCGGGAGAGCAGCCCGTCCTCGAAGCCGTAGAAGCATGCACCCGACACCGTCGCCCGCTTGCCAGTGGGCCCGAAGCCCGGCGGGTCGATCCTGCCCTCCATCGTCCCGGTGAAGCGCCACCGAGACGCGGCCTTCCCCGGCGCGCCCTCGTAGATCTCGACGTCGTCCTCGAAGCGGAGGTCGGGAAACGCCTCGAAGACGTCACGCAGGTGCTCGCCGATGGCGGCCCGTCCCGTGACCGGAGCGACGAGGCTCGGGTCCTCCCACACCGCGTCGGGCGCGTGCATCGAGACGACCTTCTCCACGTCGTGGTCGTTCAAGGCTCGGAACAGCTCGCTGATGAACGCCCGGGCGTCGAAGCCGGACTCCCCGCCCAGTTGCTCACTCATGGGCTTCCTCCTTTCCGTCCTGCCGCCGGGGCGGCGAGATGGGCGTCGACTACAGGGTCGGGTGCGCCCGCCCGGACGAATAGGGCACTAAGACCTGTTCCGGGCCGCACCATCCGGACCGGCCCCGCAGACCGCGACCGCACCAGGGCATCGCTCTGCGAGAATGACGGGGTGGCTGGCACACTTCGTTCGGCGTCCGACCGGACACCGGGCGGAGGGGGCGAAGAACCTCCTCGACGACCCGTGCGGGGCCACCCGCGCGGTCGATCGCACATGGCCGTCGGCCGGTGTGCCCGCCTGACCTCGACGGCCTGAGAGCCGATCCGCCCCCCTCTCCGGACCACGGCTCGAGCCCCTGAGATCCACTCAGGACCTTCGGCCCTGGAGCCCACCACCAGCGTGCCCATAGCGTCGGAGATACAGCATGACCACCTTCGCACCGCTTCCCACCGCCTCCCAGTCGGCGAGCACACCTCCTGCTCTTCGCTTCGAGGACGTCGTCTACCACTACGGTCGTCACCTCGCCCTCGACGGGCTCACGTTCGAGGTCGCAGCGGGCCGGACCCTCGCCCTGCTCGGGCCGAACGGCGCCGGCAAGTCGACGACGATCTCCCTGCTCCTCGGCCTGCTCCGCACCCAGACCGGATCGGTGGAGGTGCTCGGAACCACTCCCCAGCAGGCCGTCGCCTCCGGGCGGGTCGGGGCCATGCTCCAGACAGGCTCGGGCAGCGGGTTGCCGCCCGGCGTGCGGGTGGACACCACGCTCCGCCTCGTCCGCAAGCTCTACCCGCGCCCTGCGCCCTTCGAGGTGACCGTCGAGCGGGCGGGCATCGCCGCGCTGCTGTCTCGCCAGACCAACCGGCTCTCGGGCGGGCAGGCCCAGCGGGTCCGGTTCGCCCTCGCCATCGCCGGCGACCCCGAGCTCATCTTCCTCGACGAGCCGACGGCCGCCATGGACGTCGTCGGCCGCAGGTCCTTCTGGGAGATGATCCGCCAGTTCGGTGAGGAGGGGCGGACGGTCGTCTTCGCCACCCACCACCTGCAGGAGGCGGACCGCGTGGCGGACCGGATCGTCGTGGTGAACCACGGCCGGGTGGTCGCCGACGGGCCCTCGGCGATGCTGAAGGCGGCCGTCGCCAGCAAACGCATCCGCTTCTTCTGCGAGACCCCGGACGAGAGCGTGTTCGACAACCTCGACGGCGTCACCGACGTCGCCGTCCGCGGTGTTGCCGTGGTCCTCGACTCGCTCGACGCGGACGCCACCGTGAGAGACCTCGTCGCCCGCAACGTCGCCTTCCGAGAGCTCGAGGTGACCTCGGCCGGCCTCGAGGAGGCCTTCGTCGCCCTCACGTCGAAGACTCGGGACCCCCGCCAGGACGTCGCCCGGTGAGAGCGCTCGTCGCTTTCGGCCGCTTCGAGGTCGGTCGGCTGCTCTCGAGCTGGAAGTTCCTCGTCATCACGATCGGCTTTCCGGTCATCTTCTACATGCTCTTCCTCGGCGACCGGCGGGCCGGCGAGATGATCGCCGGCACGGTCACCTGGCGGGTCTACCTCATGGTCTCGATGTGCTCGTTCGGGGCGCTCGTCGCCGCGCTGACCGCCGCCGGGGCACGGCTGTCGGGCGAGCGGTCCTCGGGCTGGGCGCGCCAACTCCGGGTGACGCCGCTGCCGGCCTGGTCGTACGTGGTGACCAAAGTCATCGCGAGCATGCTCGTCATCCTCCCGGTCATCGGGCTCGTCGAGATCGTCGGTATCGGCTTCGGAGGGGTCCACCTCGGCCTCGAGACCTGGCTCGAGCTCACCGGCCTGCTATGGGTGACGGCCCTGCCCTTTGCCATGCTCGGGGTCTTCATCGGCTTCATGGTGCACGCCGAGACGGCCTTCCCCGTCGTGACCGGGCTCATGTTCGTCCTCGGCTACTTCGGCGGCCTCTTCAACCCCGTCGCCAGCATGCCGCACGCCCTGCAGGTGGCGGCTCACTCCCTCCCGAGCTTCCACCATGCCTCGCTCGGCCTCGGACTGCTCGACCGGCAGGGATTCGGGATCGAGGACTGGCTCGTGCTCGCCGGCTACACCGTCGCGCTCGGCCTCGCCATCGCGCTCCGCCACCGCAGCGAGGAGGCCAAGGGCATCGCCTAGGGCGGAGCCTCAGAGTCGGGCGTACTCCTCGATGTCGGCTTCGAACTCCTCGATCATCCTCGAGGTGAGCGTCGGACGCGTCGCCCGGATCGACTCGAGCACCTCCTCGGTCGTGGCCGAGGCACCGACCTCGCCGGCGACCGAGCGCTCGAAGACGACCTGGGCGGCTCGGCGGGCGGCAAACTCGATGTCGGCGGGTGTCAGCATCTCCGACCGTCCCACGATCTCGCCGAAGTCGAGCGACCCGTGTGGCACCTCGCTCAGGTACCTGTCCCAGATGGCCCGGCGCGCCTCGGCGTCGGGAGGACCGACCGGGATGACGTAGTCGAAGCGTCCGTGCCGCAGGAAGGCCGCGTCGAGCGCACGGACGGAGTTCGTCGCGCAGACGAGCAGGCGGCCCTCTTTCTCGCGGAAGGCGGGGATGAGCTTCAGCATCTCGTTCGTCACCCCCTGGGCAGCCGACAGCGACTGCTGGCCGCGCAGCGAGGCGATCTCCTCGACCTCGTCGATGAACAGCACGACCGTGTCGAGCTCCGACACCTGGGCGAAGGCCTCCCGGAGGGCCGCCGCCAGGCCCGCTGGGGACTCGCCGGCCAGGCGGGAAGGGAAGAGCTCGACAAAGGGCCACCCGAGACGGGACGCGACCGCCTTGGCGAAGGTCGTCTTGCCGGTGCCGGGCGGCCCGAACAGCACGACGGCCCGGGGCGGCAAGAGACCGGCGCGCTCGGCGAGCTCGACATGGGCGAGCGGGAGGACCACCCGCTGTTCGATGAGCTCCTTCTCCTTCACCATTCCCTTCAGGGAGTCCCAGAGATCGGGGCGCAGGATGCGCCCTCCGAGCTGGCCGAGCAGGCCGCGGTCGGCGAAGGTCACCGCCTCGAGCTTCTCGTAGAAGACGACGCCGGCCCGGGACCGGTAGCCCTGGTGCTCGAGCGCAGCCGCTCCGATCTCGGCGCTCGAGGAGAGCAGGCAGCTGATCCGGTGGACGCCCGCTTCGAGGAGTCGTTCCTCTAGACCGGACAGGAGCGCACTTCCCATCCCGCGGTGACGCCAGTGCGGCGAGAGGCTCAGCCGGAGCAGCCAGGCCCGGTCACGGTCCACCTCCGCCACGGCGCACCCGACGACCTCCTCGCCCACGGTCGCCACCACCGTGGGCTGGTCGGCCCGCACCGCCGCTACCAGCTCGCTCAGGGAGAAGACCGGCTCGCTGTCCCCCGATCCTGGGTCGTCCCACAACCGGATGACGGCGTCGAGGTCGTCATCGTGGAAATCCCTGATCCTCCACAGTGCCATGTGCCAGTCTGCTCTATCGGGAGGGGTCGTTGCGCGACGGTGGTTAGATAGCCTAAGTATGTGACCACCGAACCACTCGCCGGGACCGCCACGCCGGTGCTCTCGATCGCCCGCGTGACCGCATGGCTCGCCCGCCAGGCGGAGCGTGCGCTGGCGGAGAGCGACCTCTCTCTGCCCCAGTACCGAGTGCTCTCGCTGCTCGCCGAGGGGATGGCACTCCCCTCCTCCATGGCGGACAGCCTCGACGTCCGCCGGCCGAGCATCACCGCGGTCGTCGACGGGCTCGTGGCCCGGGGGCTCGTCGTGCGCGAGACCGACCCCCTCGACCGTCGCCGGGTCGCCCACCGCATCACCGCGAAAGGGCGCCTGCTCGTCTCGGAGTCCGACGAGGCCGTGGAGGCGCGTCTCCGGGCCGTCGCGGCCAGCCTGGGCGACGAGGGCGAGGCGGCACGGGCCCTCGCCGGCCTCGAAGTCTTCGGGGCCGCACTGCTCGCGTGGCGGGCCAGCCAGCTCGCGGATCACCGGCGGTGAGGACCGCCACGATCGTCGGGCGGGCGGGCGAGGCGATCGACGACGGGTTCGTCCCGGTCGCCGTCGAGGCTCACTACGAACGGCCGCGGGCCGTCATCGACCCGGACCGGGAGAAGTCCTGGCTCCGGCGCGCCTTTCCGATCGTGAAGGCCCACCGGCTCGCCTTCGCCGCAGCCCTCTCCCTCTCCTTTGTCGGCCTCGTCTTGCAGGTGCAGATCCCGAACCTGCTGAACAAGGCGATCGACAACTCGATCGCGACCCACAGCGTGCCCCTTTCGCACTACGTCCTGTGGATCGTCGGCCTCGGAGTCGCCGCCGGCGTGACGGGCTACCTGTCGAGGCTGGCCATCAACCGGACGGCCTTCAGCATCGAGTTCGACCTGCGGAACATCATCTACGAGCACCTGACCCAGATGTCGTTCTCCTTCTACGACCGCGTCCAGTCCGGCCAGCTGATCTCCCGGGCCAACTCGGACATCCGCTCGGTGCAGATGTACATGACCTTCGCCCCCCTCATCCTCATCCAGTGCTCGATCGCCCTCATCGCCTTCGCCTTCATGCTGTCGATCGACGTCCCGCTCGCCCTCGTCGCCATGGCGACCATGCCGCTCGTCTACGTGGTGAGCGTGAAGATGCGAAAGTCGCTCTTCCCGGTCTCCTGGCTCATCCAGGCGCGCCTCGCCGAGGTCGCCACGATCGTCGACGAGAACGTGAACGGTGTGAGGGTCG
>JAKACF010000126.1 GCA_021821585.1 Actinomycetes bacterium | reverse complement strand
TCGTCGCCCGGACCCTCCCCCGCACCTTGAGCGGCAAGAAGGTGGAGGTGCCGATCCGGCGCATCGTGCTCGGCGCCGCTGCGCAGTCGGCGGTGTCGGCCGACTCGCTCGCCGACCCGGCCGCCCTCGAGGAGGTGCTGGCGGCCCTGGAGGAGGCCGGGCTCCTCTGAGCCCGCCGAGACGCGTCATCCCCTCGACAGGGGAATATTTCGTGTGGCGAAACGTTTGCTCGTCCTGATGTCCACGAGGCACCCATGACGACCGGCGTCCGGCTCGGCCGCGCCGAGCTCATCCAGCGCCTGTTCGCGCTGCGGCCGGCGATGCACCGCCGCTTCAACGAGGAGATGACGCGCGAGCTGCACGACGAGCTGCACGACGTCACGATCCACCAGCTGTCGGTCCTCGAGCACCTGCGCCACGGGCCGCTTGCCATGCGGGAGCTCGCCCGGGCCCTCGGCGTCGGGGAGAGCTCGGCGACCGCCACCGCCGACCGGCTCGTCCGCCAGGGCCTCGTCGAGCGACTGGCCGACCCGGGCGACCGCCGCCTCGTGCTCCTCTCGCTCACCGGGGAGGGGAGCGCCCTCGTGGACGGCGTCGAGAGGGCCGCCGCCCGGCGCACCTCGCGCATGCTGAGCGCGCTCAGCGACGAGCAGCTGGCCCAGCTCGTCGACATCCTCGAGACCCTGCGGGACGCGCCGTCCGCCCCTTTTGACGACACCACCGAGCACGACGGAGCGAGACGATGACGGACGACCAGGGCGGCGCCGAGACGGTGCTCGGAGCGCCGGCGGGCGACGACCTCCACTCGATGGCGGCCGTCGACGAGGCGCCCCTCACCCACCGCCAGGTGCTCACCGTCTTCTCCGGGCTCATGCTCGGCCTGTTCCTCGCTGCGCTCGACCAGTCGGTCGTCGCCACGGCGCTGCCGACCATCGCCGGCGACTTCCACGGGCTGAACCGCCTGACGTGGGTGGTCACCGCCTACCTGCTCACCTCGACGGCGTCGGCACCGCTGTACGGGAAGATCTCCGACCTCTGGGGCCGCAAGAAGATCTTCCAGTTCTCGATCGTCCTCTTCCTCGCCGCCTCGGCGCTCGCCGGCCTCAGCCAGAACATGAACGAGCTCATCATCTTCCGCGGTCTGCAGGGGCTCGGGGCCGGCGGGCTCATGGTGCTCGCCATGTCGATCATCGGCGATGTCGTGCCTCCCCTCGAGCGGGGCCGCTACCAGGGCTACTTCGGGGCGGTCTTCGGCGTCTCGAGCGTGGCGGGACCGCTCATCGGCGGCTTCCTCGTCCAGTCGATCTCGTGGCGCTGGATCTTCTACATCAACCTCCCGATCGGCGCCGCCGCCCTCGCGGTCACCACGGTCGTGCTGAAGGACCGCAGCGTCCGCCGGGCCCACAAGATCGACTACCTCGGTGCCCTCATCCTCGTGGCAGGGGTGTCGGCACTGCTCCTCGTCACCACGCTCGGCGGGTCTCCCGGCGGGTACGGCTACCCGTGGGGCTCCTGGCAGATCATCACGATGATCGCCGCCGGCGTCCTGCTCGTCGGGCTGTTCGTCCTCCGGGAGATGAAGGCGGCCGAGCCGATCGTCCCGATGTACCTGTTCAGAAAGCGGGTGTTCACCGCCTCCAACGCGGCCGGGTTCATCATCGGCCTCGCCATGTTCGGCGCCATCATCTACCTGCCGGTCTACCTCCAGGTGGTGAAGGGCGTGACCCCGACCGTCTCGGGCCTCGAGCTGCTGCCGCTCATGGTGGGCCTCCTCGGGTCGTCGATCCTGAGCGGCCAGCTCATCTCCCGCCGGGGCCGCTACAAGATCTTCCCGGTCCTCGGCACGGCGGTCACGACAGCCGGGATGGCGCTGCTCTCCCTGCTCAGCCCCACCTCGAGCGACCTCGAGATCTCCGCTCTCATCTTCATCCTCGGCGTCGGGATCGGCCTCGTCATGCAGGTGCTCGTGCTGGCGGTCCAGAACGGCGTGGACTACAAGGACCTCGGCACGGCCACCTCGCTCGGCAGCTTCTTCCGCTCGATGGGGGGCGCCTTCGGCACCGCCATCCTCGGCGCCGTGCTGACGGACCGGCTGACGGGCAACCTCTTCCGGGCGCTTCCCGCCCCGGCCCGGCCGCACATCAAGCAGATCAGTCAGCTCATCGTCGGCAGCCCGAAGGACCTGAAGCTCCTGCCGGCGACGATCCACACCGCGGCGGTGCAGGCCTACGTCCACTCGATCGACACGGTCTTCATCGTGGCGGCGCCGATCACCTTCCTCTCCTTCGTGTTCGCTCTCTTCCTGCCGGAGATCAAGCTGCGCTCGACCGTCGGCACGAGGACGCGCCAGGCGCCCGCCGAACCCGGCGAGAACGCCGCCGAGCCCCTCGTTCTCTGAGCGGTCCCGCCACCTCCGACGGCGGCGCGAGAAAAGTGTCAGCCGACCGGCGCTACTGCGGGCTTGTGCTCGCGCGCACGATAAGCTGTCGTTCTGGGTGCCGGTCGGTCCGGCCTGACACGAAGGAGTGATCCCTACGCCTGCCACCGCTGTACGTCCTTCGCAGGACGAAGAGGAGCTGTCGGACGGTCGCCGGCTGCGCGCCGAGCGCAACCGGGACTCGGTCGTCTCCGCGGTCCTCGAGATCATCCGCGAGCAGGGCGGCGGCCCCATCCCCGGCGCGGCCGAGGTCGCCGAGCGGGCCGGCGTCTCCGAGCGGACGGTGTTCCGTCACTTCGCCGACCTCGACACGCTCTTCCTGGCGGCCGCGACACGCCAGCGCCCGATCCTCGAGAGCTACCTGACCCCCCGGCCCGACATGAAGGAGCTCGACAAGCGGATCGGCGCCGTCGTCCGCCTCCGCTCGAAGATGTACGAGGAGATCTCCCCGGTGCGCCGGGTGGCGGTCCGGCTGGCGAGCGCGCACGAGTCCATCGCCCGGGTGGTGGCCGAGGCCAACCGCGCCGGCCGGTCTCAGCTGGCCGACGTCTTCGCCGCCGAGCTGAGAAAGGCGGCACGGGAGCGCTCGCTGCTGCTGGACGAGCTCGAGCTCCTCACGAGCTGGTCCACCTGGGAGACCCTCCGCCACCAGATGGGAGTCTCTCCCGAGCGGTCGCGCAAGGTGATGAGCGACATGATGCTTGCCGCCATCGCGCGGCACACCGGCCGGCGCGCCCGCTAGAGGGCCGATGGAGGTCCTTCGGACGCCCGAGGACCGCTTCGCCGGCCTCGTGGACTACGGGTTCGCTCCGAACTACCGCACGGTCGCCACGCCGGGCGGGGCCCCGGTACGGGTCCACTTCCTCGACGAGGGCCCACGAGACGGCGAGATCGCACTGCTCATGCACGGCGAGCCGTCCTGGAGCTTCCTCTACCGCCACGTGATCCCGCTCCTTGTCGGGGCGGGCCTGCGCTGCATCGCGCCGGACCTCGTCGGCTTCGGCCGCTCCGACAAGCCGGCTCGCCGGGAGGACTACACCTACGAGCGCCACGTCGCCTGGATGGGCGGGCTCCTCTTCGGCGAGCTCGACCTCGACAGGATCACCCTCGTCTGCCAGGACTGGGGCGGGCTTGTCGGCCTGCGGCTCGTCGCCTCGCACCCCGAGCGCTTCTCGCGGGTCGTCGCCGCCAACACCGGCCTGCCGACGGGCGACCAGCCGATGAGCGAGGGCTTCGTCCGCTGGCAGCGCTTCAGCCAGGAGGTGCCCTCCCTCCCGGTCGGCCGGATCGTCGCCGGGGGGTGCACGAGCGCCCTCTCACCGGAGGTCGTCGCCGGCTACGAGGCGCCCTTCCCCGACGAGTCCTACAAGGAGGGCGCCCGTCAGTTCCCCGCCCTCGTCCCGACGCGTCCGGACGACCCCGCCTCGGATGCCAACCGGGCCGCCTGGCGGGTGCTCGAGGCCTTCGATCGGCCCTTCCTCTGTGCGTTTTCGGACTCCGACCCGATCACCGGCGGCGGCGACCGGGTCTTCCTCGACAAGGTGCCCGGGACCCGCGGGCTCGAGCACCCGACGGTCGCCGGAGCCGGCCACTTCCTGCAGGAGGACCGCCCTCAGCAGCTGGCGGAGATCGTCACCCGCTTCGTCGCCGCCACCCCCTGAGGGCGAGGGCGAGCGACTCGGCGAACCAGGGGGCGAAGCCCTCCTCCCCCCCCGCCCCGGCCACCTCGGCAGGGTCGACCCAGCGCCAGTCTTGCACCTCCTCGGGGTCGGGCCGGACCGAGCCGGCGGCGGCGTCGTCGAGCATCCCGACGAGGACGTGGTCGTACTCGTGCTCGACGAGCCCGCTCGACCCGTCGACCGCCCGGTAGACGAAGCGGCCGACCTCCTCGAGCGCGCAGTCGAGGCCGAGCTCCTCTCGGACCCGCCTCCTCGCCGAGGCGTCGATCGCCTCGCCCGGCTCGGGATGCGAGCAGCAGGCGTTCGCCCACGTCCCGGCGAAGTGGTACTTCGTGGCCGCCCGCTGCTGCACGAGCGTCCGCCCGTCGCCCCGGAACAGAAAGACCGAGAAGGCGAGGTGCAGCTCGCCGGGGGCCTCGTGGGCCGCCCGCTTCGCCCGCGTCCCGAGGGGGTGGCCCTCGTCGTCGGCGAGCACTACGAGCTTGCGGTCCGGCACCGTGCCTCCTTCGTCACGCCGGCGCGAGGTCGCGCCGTGCGCCGGGATCGTAGCGACACGCCGTTACCGTCGAGGTGGCGTCCCCCGGTGGGCACGTGGGAGGCAAGCGAAGCGACACTGGTGGGCCGGCTCGACCGAGGAGCGGCGGCTCCACGGAAGGGACTCACAGGGTGCTCGACGAACTGGCACGGCGCCTGGCACAGCCGATCCGCGACCTGCCGTCGAACTTCATGCTCGACTCCGCCACCTACGAGCACGGCAACGGCCTCGGCTTCGACGGGCTCGACTTCTACGTCTGCGGGCGCGGGGGCGTCCTCGGCGGGGTCGACGCCTCGGTGGTGAGCGCCGCCCTCGTCTTTTTCAACCCGGCGATGATCCGCGAGCGCTGGGACCGCGGGGCGAGGACGATGGGCCCTCGCGAGGCGGCCTCCGAGTTCGCCGGCTGCCTGCACCGCTGGAGCACCGAGCACCTCGACGAGGAGGTCGACTTCGGCCGCCTCGCCGCCCTCCTCGGCCGGGTCGTGCAGGCGGCCAATCCGGCCGGCGCCCCCCTGTTCGCCGGCTGGCGGACCCTCACCGAGCCGGTCGCCCCGGCGGAGCTCGCCATGCACCGCCTGAACGCGCTCCGCGAGCTGCGGGGCGCCCTCCACAGCTGCGCCGTGCTGGCCGCCGGCCTCGACCCGCTCGTCGCCCTCCTCATCAGGACGCCGTTCATGGCCGGCGTCTTCGGCTGGGAGGAGCCCTACCCCGACGTCGAGCTGGCGAAGGAGGCCTGGGCGGCGGCCGAGGCCGCCACCGACCGCGCCTTCGGCCGCCTGCTCAAGGTGCTGGAGAAGGGCGAGCAGGAGGAGCTGGCTACCCTGCTCGAGCAGGCGCACTCGGCGGTGCGCTGAGACCGCAACGACGACGACAAGGAGTGGCAGTGGAGATGGAGTATCGACGGCTCGGCCAGGCCGGCCTCAAGGTGAGCGTGCTCTCGTTCGGCTCCTGGGTGACCTTCGGCCCCCAGCTCGACGACGACCTCGCCATGTCCTGCATGACCGCCGCCCACGACGCCGGCGTCAACTTCTTCGACAACGCCGAGGCCTACGCCGGCGGCGAGTCCGAGGTCATCATGGGCCGCGTGCTGAAGAAGCTCGGCTGGGCCCGCAAGAGCTACGTCATCTCGACCAAGCTCTTCTGGGGCCTGTCCGAGGACGTCAACATGTCGAACACGCTCAACCGCAAGTACCTCATGCAGGCCATCGACGGCTCGCTCGAGCGCCTCGACCACGACTTCGTCGACCTGCTGTTCTGCCACCGGCCGGACCCCGAGACCCCGATGGAAGAGGTCGTCTGGACGATGCACGACATCGTCTCGGCCGGAAAGGCGCTCTACTGGGGGACCTCTGAGTGGTCCGGGTCCCAGATCGTCGAGGCCTTCGAGGTGGCCGAGCGCCACCACCTGCGCAAGCCGGTGGTGGAGCAGCCCGAGTACAACCTCCTCGAACGGGGACGTGTCGAGAGGGAGTACCTCCCCGTCCTCGAGCGCTACGGCATCGGCCTCACGACCTGGAGCCCGCTCGCCTCCGGGCAGCTCACCGGGAAGTACCTGGAGGGCGTCCCCGAGGGGAGCCGGGCGGCCCTGCCGGGCTACGAGTGGCTCCGCGCCGACCTCACCGACGAGCGCCGCAACGAGAAGGTCCGGGCGCTCGCACAGGTCGCCGACGACCTCGGCTGCTCGCTCGCCCAGCTCTCGATCGCCTGGTGCGCGCGCAACCCGCGCGTCTCGACGGTCATCACCGGCGCCAGCCGGCCCGAGCAGGTGAACGAGAACATGGCGGCGCTCGAGGTGATGGGACGCCTCGACGACGAGGTGATCGCCCGCATCGACGCCATCACGGCCTGACGGCCTCGAGCCGGGACGCAGGGGAGCCGGCCCCGCCCGACCGCCCGTCGGACCCGGGCGGCGCCTGAGCGGCACTCCAGCCGAGGTGGGCCGCCGCCTTGGCGGCGCGCTCGTAGGTCTCCCGCCATCTCGTGCGCTCCTTGGAGAGGGCGAGGTGCTGGCGGGCGAGCAGCTCCTCGACGGCGACGAGGGGGTCCCCGCCGGACTCGGGAAGCAGGTCGGCGGGCCAGGGCGAGCCCTTCAGGCCCTCGAGCCACGACGTCGCCCGGGAGGCGTCGTTCAGCTCCCCGAGCACCTTCTGGATCCTCGCCGACCGCTTGGCGAGAAAGGCGAGGCCCTCGGGCCCGTCCTCGGCGGTTGCCTCGGCGGCGTAGCGCACCTGCTTGGAGAGGATCCGGACGTGGTGGAGGGCGGTGTCCTCGGGGGCCGGGCCGAGCTCGGCCACCGCCGCCTCGAGCCTCGCCCACTCCCGGCGCACGAGGGGCACGAGCACCGCCGCCGCCGGGCGGGTGGCGACCCGCCGCCGGGCGAGCTCGGCCTCGGGCAGGCCGGCGAGCCGGTCACGGAGCGCGGCGTAGCGGGCCGAGCGCATCTCGACGAGGAGGTCGGCGAAGGCATCCTGGCGCTCGACACCGAGCCGGGCGAGCACCGGGGCACACCCTGCCGGGTCGAGCCCGGTCGCGTCGGCGCCGAGGCGCTCGGTGAGCACGTCAAGGTCGCGCACCCGCCCGAGCAGGCGGCCGAGGCGGCGGAGGTCGGCCCCGAGGTCGTCGAGGCCACCGAGGGCCTTCTGGCGGAGCACCGGGCGGAAGCTGCGCAGGAGGGCCCGCATCCGCCGCGTGGCGACCCGGGCCTGGTGCACCGCCTCGGGGTCCTCACCGAGGCGGACGGCCGGGTCCTGCTCGTACAGCCTCGCCACGTCCGAGGCGAGCGCCTGCGACAGTCGCTCGGCGGTGGTCGGTCCGACGCCGTGCCCGCTCATCTCACCAGTCTCTCGTCTGGCGGCCCGGGTCGTGCACCGAGGCCATACTGGCGAGGTGGGCGGCCACATCGACGTCAACGGGGTGGCCTGCTCGCTGCCGGACGGCCGCCCGCTGCTGGCGGACGTGTCCTTCCGGGTCGACGAGGGCTCGGTCACCGTCCTCATCGGGCCGAACGGGTCCGGCAAGACGACGCTCGTCCAGATGATCGCGGCGGCCGGGGCCCGCCCGGCCGTCGCAAAGGGGTCCGAGCTCAGCGAGCCGGAGGCCGGTTCCATCTCGGTCTCGGGCAGCCTCGCCCTCATGCCCCAGTTCGTGGGCTCGATCCGCGACGACTCGACCGTCGGCGACCTCCTCGTCTCGATCGCGCCGCCGCCGGTTCGCCGGGCTGCTCTCGAGCTTCGTCGGGCCGAGTCGGCCGTGGCGGCGGGAGGCGGCGAGGACGAGCAGCTCGCCTACGCCGGGGCGCTCGCCGACTGGGGCGACCTCGGCGGCTACGGGGCCGAGGTCGCCTGGGACGCGGCCGTGACCGAGTCGCTCGGCCTCTCCCTCGCCGAGGCCGCCGGACGGCCGGTCCGCTCGCTGTCGGGTGGCGAGCAGAAGCGCCTCGTCCTCACGGCCCTTCTCGGCTCGGAGGCCGACCTGCTCCTCCTCGACGAGCCCGACAACTACCTCGACGTGCCGGGCAAGGAGTGGCTCGAGCGGCAGCTCGCCGCCACCCGCAAGACCGTGCTCCTCGTCTCCCACGACCGGGAGCTGCTCGCCCGCAGCGCCACGCGCATCG
>JAKACF010000125.1 GCA_021821585.1 Actinomycetes bacterium | reverse complement strand
GACTGGGGGGACCGGCGCTCGTGACCGGCGCTCGTGACCGGCGCGGCGGAGGCGGTCGTCGCGGGGGCGTGGCTGACCACCGGCGTCCTCCTGGCGACAGTCGTGGCTCCCTTGCTGGCCTCGCCTCCCGGGCTTCGCAGCCTCGGCGGTGTCTCGTTCCTCGTTCCTGCCGCACTGCTGGCCGACGCCGTTGCGGCGTCCGCCCTCGTCCGCCTGTCGGGCGGCGTCCGCCTGCTCGGCTGGCTCGCCCTGGCGGCGACCGGACTGGGCGTCATCGGCTACCTCGTCGTCGCCGGCCTCGCCGGCACCCGACTGGTCGCCCACCGGGTCGACGGCGTACCCCGGGCGCCGTGGTGGATCGCCGCCGGCTGCGGCGGCCTCTCGGCCGCCGCCCTCGGTCGGGTCGGCGCCCTCCACCCTGCCGGCGGAGGCGAGGAGGCGCTCCGGATCCTCGGATGGGTGGCGCTCGGTCTCCTCTCCATCGGCACCGTGGCGCTGATCGCCGTCCTCACCGGCAGCGTCCGGTTCGTGCTGAGGATCCGGCACCTCGAGGGTCGGCCGCCGTGGCCGCCGACCTTCTCCACCGGCGTGTACGCGCTCGGTGCCAGCCAGGTGGGCCGGCTGCTCAACGAACCGGTGATCTCCCGTCTCGCTGACGCGGCAGCGGTCGCCACCATCTGCCTGTGGGTCATCACGGTGCTCGCTCACCTGCCCGCTCTGGCGAGACTTCGACTGCGACCCCGGCGTGCCAGGTGAGGATCGGCCCCGGCACGACAGCCCGCCGGTCCCTCCGCCGGGCCCGACATCGTGGTCGTGCGGCATCTCGCCGGGAGGCCCCCGGGCCGGGCGCCGTCGTCCGCCCCCGTTGCGGGGGTGCCGGCGGGGCTTCGGTACCCTTTGGCCATGGACGCCGGGAGCATCCGACAGGCATATCTCGACTACTTCCGCGAGCGCGGCCACGTCCGCATCGCCCGGGCCAACCTCGTCCCGCGCGAGGACCCGACCACCCTCTTCACCGGCTCGGGGATGCAGCCCCTCATCCCCTACCTGCTCGGGTCGCCCCATCCAGACGGCACCCGGCTCGTCGACTCGCAGCCGTGCTTTCGAGCCGAGGACATCGACGAGGTCGGTGACGCCCGGCACACGACGATGTTCGAGATGCTCGGTAACTGGTCGCTCGGCGACTACTTCAAGTCCGAGCAGCTGCCGTGGCTGTTCAACTTCCTCACCGAGGTCCTCGAGCTCGACCCCACCCGGCTCTACGTCAGCGCCTTCTCCGGGTCGCCCCGGTGGGAGATCCCCCGTGACGACGAGGCGATCGAGATCTGGACCGAGCTGTTCTCCAAGGCAGGCGTGAGCGCCGAGGTCGTCGATCTCGGGACCGCCGAGGAAGCGGCCCGCAGCGGGATCGGCGAGGGCCGGATCATCCTCTACGACGAGTCGCAGTGCTGGTGGAGCCGCTCCGGCCCGCCGTCGTCGATGCCGGTGGGCGAGCCCGGCGGCATCGACTCGGAGGTCTTCTACCTCTTCCCGCAGCTCGCCCACGACCCCGCCTTCGGGGCGCACTGCCATCCCCACTGCGACTGCGGCCGCTTCGTCGAGATCGGCAACTCGGTGTTCATGCAGTACCGGCGGACCGAGGGCGGCTTCGAGCCGCTCCCGCAACCGAACGTCGACTTCGGCGGCGGTCTCGAGCGCCTCGCCATGGCGTCGATCGACGCCGACGACGTCTTCGAGATCGACTTGTTGAAGTCCGTGACGGCCGCCATCGACAGCATGCTCCCGGCCGGCTCGAGCGGCGACCGCCGGGCCAAGCGGATCATCGCCGACCACGCCCGTGCCGTGGTCTTCCTCGCACTCGACGGCGTGGAGCCCTCGAACAACACCCAGGGCTACGTCATGCGCCGCTTCGCCCGCAGGGCGGTGCGCCAGGGGCTTCTTCTCGGGATCGAGTCCGGGCTCCTGTCCGCCCTCGTCGGTCCGATCGCCGCCAGCTACCAGTCGGCCTACCCGGACCTGGCGGAGCGCGCGGGGTACATCACCGAGGTGCTCGAACGCGAGGAGAGCCTCTTTCGCCGGACCCTCGCCCGGGGCGTCCGGGAGCTCCCGAAGCTCGCCGGCCCGCTCCTCACCGGCGACGTCGTGTTCACCCTCTTCGACACCTACGGCTTCCCACCCGAGCTCAGCGTCGAGGAGGCACAGTCGACCGGCCTCCCCGTGGAGGAGGGGTGGCGGGCGCGCTACGACCAGCTCATGGCCGAGCAGCGCGAGCGGTCCCGCACGGCGGCAGCCGGAATGTTCAAGGGAGGTCTGGCGGACCAGTCGGAGGCGACCACCCGCCTGCACACCGCCACCCACCTCCTCTACAAGGCGCTCCGGCTGGTCCTCGGCGACCACGTCGTCCAGCGGGGCAGCAACATCACGCCCGAGCGGCTGCGGTTCGACTTCTCCCACCCGGCCAAGATGACCCCGGAGGAGGTCGCCGAGGTCGAGCGGATCGTCAACGAGAACATCGCCCGCGACTGGCCGATGAACATCTCGCAGATGTCGCCCGACGAGGCCTTCGCCGAGGGCGCCCTCGGCGCCTTCGGCGACCGCTACGGTCCCGTGGTCTCCGTCTACACCGCCGGCGATCCCTCCGGCGAGTGGTACAGCAAGGAGATCTGTGGCGGTCCACACGTCCACCACACCGGCGAGCTCGGACGATTCCGGATCGTGAAGGAGGAGTCCTCCTCGGCCGGTGTCCGGCGCATCCGGGCGGTGGTCGAGACCGTCGAGCCGGTGACCGTCTCGGCCTGAGCGCCGCCGCTCGGCCTCGGTCCACCGCCCCGGCGTCACCGGCTGCTCTCAGCGGCGCTGAGAGCTGTACCCGCCGACCCCGCCGCGCGGGTCCCTGGGCGCGGGGTGCTCGACCCACCCCGGCGCCGCGCGACGCCGCCCCCGGGAGACGCACGCCCCGAGGACCATGGTCCCCACCCCCTCGCACCTGGGGCTCGCGCGCCCTCGTCACCGCGGCAACGGTGTCGCCGCGCCGAACAGGGAGTCTCGAACGAGAAAAAATAAAGTTCTTGAGTAAACGTAAGGTTAGGAGAATAATGTAGGGCAAGCTCGGGAACTGGCCCCTGGACCACGGTCGCCGGTGAGCATCCATTGCGCTCCCCGATGTCCGGGAAGGGCGGCGGAGTGACTCGGCGGCGGCGTGCACCGTCCGGTGCGGCGGGCTCGTCGAGAGCGTGTTCGCTGCGGCAGCACCAGAGAGGATCGGGGAGGGACCCATGAGTGTCACCGAGGTTGCCGAGCAAGCAGAGGTGCGGACCCGCGACGACCTCCGGGGCTGGCTCGGGCAGGTGGAGGCGATCGGCGAGCTGCACACGATCGAGGCGGAGGTCGACCCGGTCGAGGAGATGGCCGCGACGACCTATCTCGCCGCTCAGGCCGAGGACGCACCGGCGCTGCTCTTCACCCACGTGAGAGGTTCGCGGCCGGGCAGCCGGGCGTTGTTCAACATGGTGGGAAGCAGCCTTCGTCGCTACGCGCTCGCGTTCGGGCTCGACCCCTCCCTCGACGCGCTCACGCTCGTCCAGGCGACGCGGGACCTGCTCCGGCGGCGGGTCGCGCCTGTGACGGTCGACGCCAGGCGCGCGCCGGTCAACGAGACGGTGCTGACGGGCGGGGACATCGACCTCGAGTCGCTGCCCGTTCCCCAGCACTGGCCACTCGACGGCGGCCGCTACATCGGCACCGCCGACGTGGTGCTCACCCGTGACCCCGACCTCGGGCACATCAACATGGGCACCTACCGGATGATGCTGCACGACCGCAATCACGTCGGGCTGTATCTGAGTCCGGGCAAGGATGCCCGCCTGCACGTCGCGAGGAGCTGGGAGCGCGGACGAGACGTCGAGGTCGTCGCCGTCTACGGCGTCCATCCTCTCTGGATGATCCTTGGTTCGCAGACCTTCCCGAAGAACCTCTCCGAGCTCGATGCGGTGGGCGGTGTGCTCGGAAGGCCCTTCGAGCTCGTGAACGGGACGGTGAGCGATCTCCCGATACCGGCAGCCGCTGAGATCGCCATCGAGGGTGTGATCCGCGTAGGGTCCACGCTCCCCGAGGGGCCCTTCGGCGAATTCACCGGCTACTACGGGCGCCCCGAGGGGAGCGCGCCCCTTGTCGAGGTGACCGCCGTCCATCTGCGGAGCGAGCCGATTCTGACCAACGCGCTCATGGCCGACCACCCGAGCTGCGAGATGGGCCTGTTCAACTGCGTCGCCAGATCGGCCCGTCTCTGGGACGACCTGGATCGCCTGGGCATTCCCGGAATCCGCGGCGTGTGGGCTCCTCCCGAAGCCGCCTCGGCCTTCGGCGTGGTCGTCGTCTCCCTCGAGCAGCGATACGCCGGGCACGCGGCACAGGTGCTGGCCCTCGCCGCTCAGGCGCCGGCCACCGCCTACTTCACGAAGTGGATCATCGCCGTGGACGAGGACGTCGACCCCACCGACTTCTCCCAGGTGCTGTGGGCTCTCAGCACCCGCTGCAGCCCCGCCAAGGACATCGACGTCCTGCACAACACCTGGAGCACGCCGCTCGATCCCACCCTCAACCCGCCGGAGATCCGGGCGTGGGGTTCGAAGGGCCTCATCAATGCCTGCCGGGAGCATCGCTACCTCGCCCAGTTTTCGAAGCGGACCGCCCTCTCGCCAGCGACCTTCGAGCGCGTGGCGCGACGCTGGAGCCGGGACTTCGGCCTTCCCGGACAGCCGCCACGCCCGCTCGCCCTCGAAGAAGGGGTTTCGGAGCTGTACCGCTATCACGAGACCGGCGAGGTCCTCTCCGGCCATGAGAACGGCGCCGACAGCTTCTGAGCCTGGGGTGCGCAGTGAGCGCCCCTCGGGGACGGGTCCGTGGCGTGGGCTCACCCGCTCGTCATCCGCTCGGCAGAGCTCACCTCGCGGCCATCACACCGCTCCACGTCGCGTTGCGAGATGTCGCCGTGGTCGCCCACGCGTGGTCGATCGGGAGCTGCGAGCGGTCCGGGCGGCGTGGACGGTGCACGCCGTGGTGCAGGGGCCGGGTCCGCCCGGACGCAGTGCCATCACGCTCGACACCCTGAGGGGTGCGGAGTAGGGAGGGGGAAGCATGGTTCGGCCGATCACCGACGGCTTCGTGCCGTGGTCGCAGGAAGAGTCGGAGCGCTACCGGCGAGAGGGCTGGTGGGCCGGCCGCTCGCTCGGGGACGAGCTGTGGGATGTGGCCGCCCGACGCTCCGAACATCCAGCGCTCGTGGACGGGGACCTCCGCCTCACCTACGCGGAGCTCACCGCGCGCGCCGACGCGGCTGCGGGCCGGCTGCTCGGCCTCGGCCTGGTGCCTGGAGACCGCCTGCTCGTCCAGCTGCCCAACACCTGGCACTTCGTCGTCCTCAGCCTGGCGTGCCTGCGCAGCGGTGTCGTGCCGATCATGGCCCTGCCGGCTCACCGGGAGCTCGAGCTGGCACACCTCGCCCAGCTGTCGGAGGCCCGGGGGATCGCCGTTCCGTCGCTCTGGCGCGGCTTCGACCACCACGGGTTGGCGCGCAAGCTCGCCGATTCCCTGCCGGACCTCGAGCACGTCCTCGTCGCCGGCGGTGCCCGTGACGGCTCCGTCGATCTCGACGAGCTGTGCGCCGCCCCCGAGGTGCCAGCGCCGGAGCCCGCCTCGCCCGGCGGTGGGGAGATCGCGCTCTTCCTGCTCTCCGGCGGCACGACCGGGCTGCCGAAGCTCATCAGCCGCACACACCAGGACTACGCCTACAACGCCAGGTGCAGCGCGGCGGCGAGCGGCATGAGCGGCGACACGGTGTACCTGGCCGCCCTGCCCGCCAGCCACAACTTCGCCCTGGCCTGCCCGGGCGTGATCGGCACCCTGCTCTGCGGTGGCACGGTCGTCATGCTGGCCTCACCCGAGCCGTCTGGCGCGTTCGCAGCCATCGCTCGCGAGCACGTGACCCACACCGCCGTGGTACCTGCCGTGGCGCAGCGGTGGATGGAGCACCGGGAGCAGGGGGCCGACGGGGACCTGAGCTCGCTCGAGGTCCTCCAAGTGGGCGGGGCGCGAATCGCCGACGAGCTCGCGCAGCGCGTCTCCCCGCTGCTCGGCTGCACCCTCCAACAGGTCTTCGGCATGGCCGAGGGGCTCATCAACATGACCCGCCTCGACGACCCGCCGGACGTGATCTGCTCGACCCAGGGCCGTCCCATGAGCCCGGGCGACGAGGTCCGCCTCGTCGAGGTCGACGGCAGGGCGGTCGGACCCGACCAGGCCGGGCTGCTGTTGACCCGCGGGCCCTACACGCCCCGGGGCTACTACCGGGCGGACGAGCAGAACGCTCGGGCGTTCACGGCGGACGGCTGGTACCGCAGCGGAGACGTCTGCCGCATGACCCCGGAGGGCAACCTCGTCGTCGAGGGCCGCGACAAGGACCTCATCAACCGCGGTGGGGAGAAGGTGTCAGCCGAGGCGGTCGAGAACCTCGCCTACCAGGTCGCCGACGTGCGAGAGGCGGCAGCCGTCGCCATGCCCGACCCGGTGCTCGGCGAGCGCGTGTGCCTCTTCGCCGTCCTCAGGCCACATGCGACCCTCGATCTCCCTTCTCTGCGGGCCCGCATGACGGAGGCGGGGGTGGCCGCCTACATGCTCCCCGAGCGGCTCGAGCTCTGTGACGAGCTCCCGAAGACCAAGGTCGGAAAGCTCGACAAGAAGGCCCTTCGGGAGCGAGCCGCTCTGCTGGCCGCACCGGGGGAGCTGTCCCTCCGCTGACCGGCTTCCGGGCACGCGCCGTGCGTGCAACGGCGCGTCGTGAGCCAGCTCGGCCGCTGCCGGCTTCGAAGGCAGTGGCGCGTCACGGGTGCGCGGTCACGATTCCTGCTCCTGTCGGCGACCGGCCGGGAGCCGGCGATCGCCCCGCTGCCTCGCCGCCGAGGTCGTTCAGCCGCCCCCTGCGCCCTCGAGCCGCCGAGGCGGCTGCGCCTTCCACAGCGGGATGAACGCCAGCACGGCGACGGCCTGGACGGCCACCACGAAGGAGATGGCATCGTCCACCGAGATGTCGTAGAAGACGCCGATGAGGGCCGAGCCGGCCAGCCAGGCAAGGCCGTAGACGGCGGTGAAGGTCCCGAAGCCGACGCCCCGCCGCTCGGCGGGGACCAGGTCGGCCACCGCCGCCCGCATGGTCGACTCGTGCACGCCCATCACCGCGCCCCACAAGAGTGCGCCGACACAGACGAGCGGCACGGCGGTCGAGAACGACAGGAAGGGCACCGCAGCACCGAGGACAGGAAGGGCGACGAGGCCACGCAGGCCGAAATGGTCGTACACCCGTCCCGAGACGAGGGCGGCGAGGGCGGCAGCCCCCATCGCCAGCGCGTACAGCACGGGGATGATCGGTTCCGAGACGACGTGGTGGCGCTGGAGGTGGTAGGCGAGCACGGCGAAGGTGGAGAAGCCGGCAAGCGTGGCGGCGCTGAAGAAGGCGTACTGCCAGTAGCGGCGGCTGAAGCCCCGCACCGACACCGCTCTCGTCTGGGAGGGCCGGACACCGGGGTCGTAGGCAGCAGGCGTGGGGACCCTGCGGCGCAGGTAGGCGAGCACTCCCAGAGCGGCCACTCCGGGGACGGCGAGCACCACGAACGCGTCGTGGTAGCCGTGGTGGGTGGCGAGCACCGCGGCCACGACGAGCGGTCCCACCATGGCACCGGACTGGTCGAGTGCCTCGTGCACGGCGAAGGCCCGGCCCCGGCCGAGATCGACGCTCGCCTCGGCGAGCATCGTGTCGCGGGCCGGCGTCCGCACCGCCTTGCCGAATCGCTCCGCCACCACGAGCAGGCAGGCGACGGCGAGCGGGCCACCGGCGCCGAGCAGGGGGACCGATACCACCGTGATGGCGTAGCCCGTGATGGCGATGGCCCAGTGCCGGCCGCTGCGGTCCGACCAGCGACCGCTCACGAGGCGGAAGACGAGCGCCACCGCCTCGCCGAGTCCCGTGATGACGCCGACGAGTGCCGCAGAGGCTCCGAAGGTCGCCAGATAGGGACCGACGATGCTGCGGGCGCCCTCGTAGACGAAGTCGGCCAGACCGCTGACCACCCCGAACACCAGCACGAACCTGAGCGGGCCGAGACGATTCGGGCTCGTCACCTCCTCTGCCGCTCCGCCGGGCTCGCTCATCCGCTCCTGCCTAGCCGACCGCCCGCGCTCGCCGCACCTCCCGCCCGCCCTCGCCAGCGCCCGGCTCGATGTGCGCCGCCGGCGGCCCG
>JAKACF010000124.1 GCA_021821585.1 Actinomycetes bacterium | reverse complement strand
GCCGCTGCTCTCCTACATCGAGGGCCAGACCGGCACGAGCGTGCCCGAAGGGGTCCTCCAGGCCGACTTCGACGCCGTTCAGGAGACGACGTACGCCGGCGGGCACCTCTACACCGAGCTGTCGAACGCCACGAGCCCGACGGCGTCGGTCGGCACGACGACGGCCGAGTGGTTCGAGCTGACCCCGTCGGTCGGCTCGTCGGGCGTCTCGGCCACGCTCGCCAACCAGGGCAACGTCGCCGTTCCCGGCCAGAGCCTGCTCTACCCCGACCTGGCGGTGAACAGCTCCGGCGTCGGTGACATGGTCTTCACGCTCACGGGCAGCGACTACTACCCGAGCGCCGCCTACGTCTCCTTCGGGAGCTCGGGGCCGACCGGCAACGTCACCGTCGCCGGCGCCGGCAGCGGGCCGGAGGACGGCTTCACCTGCTACGCCTACTACGTCGGCGCCAACTACGGCGGGTGCCGCTGGGGCGACTACTCCGGCGCCATCGCCGTCGGCTCGACCGTCTGGATGGCGACCGAGTACATCCCGCCGAACAGCGGAGCCACGGCGCGCGACTTCTACACCAACTGGGGGACCTTCATCTTCCACGAGAGCGCCGGCTGAGCCTGCAGCCCAACGCGCAACGAGCCCGGCGGGAAACCGCCGGGCTCGTTCGCGTTCTGGCCCCGTCCGGAGCCTCGGGTCGTGCCGAGGTCAGACCGTCGGCGCCTTGGCGATCTCGAGCAGGAACTCGTCGTTCGAGCGGGTCGTCTTGATCTTGTCCATCAAGAGCTCGAGGCCGGCAGCCGCGTTCCCCTCGGCACCGAGGGCGTTCAGCACCCGGCGGAGCTTCCAGACCTGCTGGAGCTGCCCGCGGTCGAAGAGGAGCTCCTCGTGCCGGGTCGAGCTGGCGTTGACGTCGATCGCCGGGTAGATGCGCCGCTCGGCCAGCTTCCGGTCGAGACGGAGCTCCATGTTGCCCGTCCCCTTGAACTCCTCGAAGATGACCTCGTCCATCTTCGACCCCGTCTCGACGAGAGCCGTGGCGAGGATCGTGAGCGAACCACCCTCCTCGATGTTGCGGGCGGCGCCGAAGAACTTCCGGGGCGGGTAGAGGGCACCCGAGTCGACACCACCGGACATGATCCGGCCGGTCGCCGGCTGGGCGAGGTTGTAGGCACGGGCCAGGCGGGTGATGCCGTCGAGGATGATGACGACATCCTTGCCGAGCTCGACCAGCCGCTTCGCACGCTCGATGGCGAGCTCGGAGACGGCGGTGTGCTCGTCGGAGGGACGGTCGAAGGTGGAGGCGATCACCTCGCCGCGGACCGACCGCCGCATGTCGGTGACCTCCTCGGGGCGCTCCTCGACGAGGAGCACCATGAGGTGGACGTCGGGGTTGTTCGCCTCGATGGAGTGGGCGATCTGCTTCAGCACCGTCGTCTTGCCCGCCTTCGGCGGGGAGACGATGAGGCCGCGCTGGCCCTTGCCGATCGGGGAGATGAGGTCGACGATGCGGGCGGTGACGTTCGCCGGGTCGTCCATGCGCTCGAGTCGGAGCCGCTCGTCGGGGAAGAGGGGCGTCAGGTCCTCGAAGCGGCGGCGGTGGCCCGCCTCCTCCGGCGTCATCCCGCAGATCGTGTCGATCCGCAAGAGCGCCGGGTACTTCTCGCTCGGCCCGGCGGGCCGGCAGGCGCCCTCGATGGCGTCGCCGCGGCGGAGCCCGAAGCGCCTGGCCTGGCTCACCGAGACGTAGACGTCCTTCTGGCTCGGCAGGTAGCCGCTCGTCCGGAGGAAGCCGTAGCCCTCGTCCCGCAGGTCGAGCAGGCCCTTCACGGGAACGAGCTCGCCCTGGTACGGCGTCTCCCCCTGGCCACCGCCCTGGAGCTCGCGCTCGCCCCGCTCCCGGTCGCGCCCGCGGCGGCGGCGGCTCCGGCGGTTGCCGGGCTCGCCGCCCTGCTGGTTGCCGGGGCCGCCCTGGAACTGCTGGCGGTCCCGCTGCGGCCGGTTCTGGGTCGGGGCCGAGCCCTGCGCTCCGTCTCCTGAGGACGAGCCGCCGGCGTGGTCGGTACCGAAGGACCGCTGCTCGGCGGGCTTCTGCTCGCCGGCGCGGTCGGTCCCGGCCTCTGCGGGCGCCGGTGCCAGTTCGGTGGCTGCCACCGGCGGCGCCGCCGTGGGCGCGCTCTCGGGCGCGGCGGCCTCGGCGGACGGCGCCTCGGTCGAGCCAGCCTCGCTCGAGCCAGCCTCAGCCGGCGCCTCGGCGGCGACCGGCGCGGTCTCCTTCTTCGCCCTCGACCGGTTGGTCCTGGGCTTGGCGGCCTTGCCGTTGGTGGCGGCGGGCTCGCCCGCCTCGGCCGCAGGGGCCGCCTCGGCCTCGGCGACCGCAACCTTCCCGTTCCCGTTCCCGTTGCCGTTCTGCGACGGCGCGTCGACCTCGACACCCGCAGCACGCAGGATCTGGTTGACGAGGTCCGCCTTCTTCACCCGGGCGGCGGGTTCGAGCGACATTGCGGCGGCAATGGCTCGCAGCTCATCGCTTGCCTTGCGCTCCAAGATCGAACGCTCGAGCTGCTCTCCGCTCATCGACTTCCTCTCTCTTTCTGGTACGGCCTGCTAAGGCCTCGCGGGCTGCGCCGGATCTCCCGCCGGGCGCCCGACCGCGAGGTCAGTTGGCGGGGCCTTCGCGTTCCGGGTGCCGGGTGCCTGGAGCCCGGACGGTGATCCGAACCCCACGGGACCGAGCGCTCGGCTCGTCGCCGGTCGAGCAGTTGGGTGGAATCGCCGAAGGCGCGCAGACCGAAACGTCCCCAGCGGTTCCCCCCGCCTCTACGGTCGCTTCCTCGTTTGGCGAGGTACTCGGTACAGGTGCTTTCGTGAACGACTAGCGAAGGTGGAACTGATGGTAGTGCGGGCCGCCTGCACTGACAACAACCCTCGGGTGACCAGTCGGTCCCCCGATCCGGCACGCTGCCCACCTAGAGGATACCCTGCCCGCGCCCGGTCCCACGCACACCTCAGATCCCGATCGCCGCCAGGACCGCATCCATGTCGGCGTCGACGGCCGGCGGCACGCTCGACTGGCTGATGGCGAGGTCCGGATCCTTCAGACCGTGCCCGGTCAGCACGCAGACGACCTTCGACCCCGCCGGGACGCCGAGCTTCATGAGCCCGGCGACCGAGGCGGCCGATGCCGCCTCGCAGAAGACCGACTCCTCGGTGGCGAGGAACCGGTAGGCGGCGAGGATCTCCTCGTCGGTGACGGCGTAGACGCCGCCGCCCGACTCGCTGGCCGCGGCCGTCGCCCCGTACCAGGACGCGGGATTGCCGATCCGGATGGCGGTGGCGATCGTCTCGGGTTCCTCGACGGGAGCGCCCCTCACGATCGGAGCGGCGCCGGCCGCCTGGAAGCCGAGCATCCGCGGGAGCTTGTCCGAGCGCCCGGCGGCCCGGTACTCGAGATAACCCCGCCAGTAGGCGGTGATATTCCCGGCGTTGCCGACCGGGATGCAGTGGACGTCGGGGGCCTCGCCGAGGACGTCGACGATCTCGAAGGCCCCGGTCATCTGCCCGGCGATGCGGTGGGGGTTGATCGAGTTGACGACGACCACCGGGGCGTGGGCCGGCAGCTCCCGGACGATGGCGAGGGCGGCGTCGAAGTTCCCCCGCACCTGGAGCACCCGCGCCCCGTGCACGAGCGCCTGGGCCAGCTTGCCGAGCGCGATGTGGCCCTCCGGGATGAGCACGGCGCACGTCATCGCGGCCCGGGCCGCGTAGGCGGCGGCCGAGGCCGAGGTGTTGCCGGTGGAGGCGCAGACGACCGCCTCCGCCCCTTCCTCGGCCGCCTTGGAGATGGCGACCGTCATGCCCCGGTCCTTGAACGAGCCGGTCGGGTTCATCCCCTCGAGCTTCAGGTAGACCTCGGCGGAGACCCGTTCGGAGAGCCTCGGGGCGTGAAGGAGCGGGGTCGCCCCTTCCTGCAGGGTGACGACAGGCGTGGTGTCGCTCACGGGGAGGAACGCCCGGTACTCCTCGATCAGCCCCCTCCAGGGCCGAAGCGACGCGCCGACCGGCGCGCCCGGAGGGTCAGCGGGGCTCACCGGCGGTGGGCTCCTGGCCGATGACCCGGAGGACGCACCCGATGCGCTCCACGCTGTCGAGGCCGGCGAGCTCGGCGATCGTCGCCTGCAGGTCCGCCTCGCGGGCGGTGTGGGTGATGAACACGAGGCGCGCCTCGGACCCGAGGCCCACCTGCTCCATCGAGCGGATCGAGACGTGGTGCTCGCCGAACACCGACGCCACCGCTGCCAGCACCCCCGGGCGGTCGACCACGTCGAGGGAGAGGTAGTACTGCGTCGACAGCTCGGCAATGGGCCGGAGCCGCACCCGGCGCCGGCGCGCCGAGCGGGCAGTCGTCTTCTCGCTCAGGTGGTGCGCCGCCTCGAGGACGTCGCCGAGTACGGCGCTCGCCGTCGGCCGCCCGCCGGCTCCCCGGCCGTAGACCATGAGCTCGCCGGCGGCCTCCCCCTCGACGAAGACCGCGTTGAACGGACCCCGCACGCTCGCCAGCGGGTGCTCCCTCGGCAGCATGGCCGGGTGGACCCTCGCCGAGACGGCCCCGCCCTCGCTCTCGGCCACTGCCACGAGCTTCACCTCGTAGCCGAGGCGGTGGGCGAAGTCGATGTCGCTCGCCTCGATGGCGGTGATGCCCTCGCGGTGGACGTCGGAGGCCACCACGTCGGCGTCGAAGGCGATCCCGGCCAGGATCGCCGCCTTGGCGGCGGCGTCGTAGCCCTCGACGTCGGCGGTCGGGTCGGCCTCGGCGTAGCCGAGCGACTGCGCCTCGCGGACGGCCTCGCCGTAGCCGAGGCCGTCCTCGCTCATGCGGGTGAGGACGTAGTTGGTCGTCCCGTTGACGATGCCCGTGAGGCGGACGATGCGCTCGCCGGCGAGCGACTCCTTGAGGAGCCGGACGAGGGGGATGGCGCCGGCGACGGAGGCCTCGAACAGCAGGTCCACACCCGCCTCGTCGGCGGCCGCCAGCAGCTCGGCGCCGTGGGCGGCCATCAGCTCCTTGTTGGCGGTGACGACCGGCTTTCCCGCCGAGAGGGCGGCGCGCACGAGGCTGCGGGCGGGCTCGATGCCGCCGATGAGCTCGACCACGACCCCGACCTCGGGATCGTCCACGACGGCGGCGCCGTCGGTCGTGAGACGGCCGGCGAGCTGCTCGGCCGAGATCCCCTCGGCGCGGGCCCGCCCCGGGTCGCGGACCGCCACCTTCACGATGTCGAGGCGGATGCCGGTGCGGCCGGCGATGGCCTCGGCGTCGGTGTCGACGAGCGAGACGAAGGCGGCCCCGACGTTGCCGCACCCGAGGAGGCCGAGGCGGACGGGCTTCGGCGACCGGGCCGCCCCACCGTCCTCCGGCGCGCTCGAGGGTGGCGGCGCGCCGGGCCGCGCGCTCGTCGGCGCAGGTGGGGAGACGGCCATGTACAACGGTACAAGACGGCGCATTCGCCGAAGACGGGCTAGGGCTCGAGGCGCAGCAGGTCCTCGACGGTCTCCCGCCGGACGACTTCGCGGACCGCGCCCCCGCGGACGAACAGCACCGGCGGCCGCCCGACGCGGTTGTAGTTCGACGCCATCGAGAAGCCGTAGGCGCCGGTGACCGGGGTGGCGAGCACGTCACCGACCGCCACGTCGGCCGGAAGCCGCGCCTCGTCGATGACGACGTCGCCTGACTCGCAGTGCTTGCCCACCACCCGGGCGGCGAGGAGGCGCTCGGCATCCGGCTCCCGGGGGAGGAAGGCCTCGTAGCCGCTCCCGTAGAGCACAGGCCGCGGGTTGTCGCTCATCCCACCGTCCACAGCGACGTACAGCCTGAGCCCGGTGAGCCGCTTCATCGTCCCGACGCGGTACAAGGTGAGCGCGGCCGTGGCGACGATGGCCCGGCCCGGCTCGGCGGTCACCCGGACGTCGACCGGCATGTGGGCGGCGACGCAGGCGGAACGGACGACCGCGGCCCACTCGGTGAGGGCCGGCGCGTGCTCGTGGTTGAGGTAGGCGACGCCGAGACCACCGCCGACGCAGAACTCGCTCAGCCCGTGGCGCCGGACGAAGGGGGCGACGGCGGCGACCTCCTTCGCGAAGACGTCGGTCCGGAAGATCTGGCTGCCGACGTGGGCGTGGGCACCGACGAGGCGTGCCCCGCCGAGGGTGGCGAGCTCCGCCACGGCGTCGTCCGCCGCCCCCGAGGCGAGCGAGAAGCCGAACTTCGAGTCCTCCTGGCCGGTCATCACGTACTCGTGGGTGTGCGCCTCGACGCCCGGCGTCACCCTCAAGAGAAGGCCGACCGGCTCGGTCCGGCCGCCGCGCCCTTCGAGGAGCCGGCGGAGCCGGGCGATCTCGTCGAAGGAGTCGACGACGATGCGGCCGACCCCGGCCTCGAGGGCGGCGGTCAGCTCGTCGTCGGACTTGTTGTTGCCGTGCATGACGAGGCGGTCGCCGGGGATCCCGGCCGCCCGCACGACCGCGAGCTCACCCCCGGTGGCGACGTCGAGGACGAGGCCCTCCTCGGCCGCCAGCGCGGCCATCGCCTTGCAGAGGAAGGCCTTCGTCCCGTAGGCCACGCCCGGACCGAAGGCGGCGAGGGCCTCCTGGCAGCGGACACGCAGGTGCTGCTCGTCGTAGACGAACAGCGGCGTCCCGTACTCCTCGGCGAGCTCGAGGAGGTCGACCCCGCCGACCGAGAGCGAGCCCCTCGGCGACCGTGCGGCGGTGAGGGGGAGCAGGTGGCGGGCGATCGGTGCCGTCTGGAGCGTCACCTCACATCGAGTCCGGTGCGTCCACCCCGAGCAGGCCGAGGCCGATGGACAGTCCCACGCGCGCCGCCTCGACCAGCCACAGGCGCGCCTGGGTGAGCTCGGGTGGGATGCCCTCGCCCATGACGTAGCAGTCGTGGTAGAAGCCGTGGAAGGCCGCCGCCAGCCCCCGGACCCAGTTCGTCACCTTGTAGGGGGCGCGCTCGAGCGCCGCCTCGGTCACCACCCTCGGCAGCTCGACGAGGACGCGGAGGACGTCGAGCTCGCGGGGATGGACAAGTAGCGAGAGGTCGGCGGCCTCGAGCGGGACGCGGTCGATGCCCCGCTCGGCCGCCACGCGGCCGATCGAGGCGATGCGGGCGTGGGCGTACTGGACGTAGTAGACGGGGTTCTCGGCCGACTCCGCCGTCACCTTGTCGAGGTCGAGCGTCGTCGCCTGGTCGATCGAGGAGAGGAGGGAGACGAGCCGGGTGGCGTCCGGCCCGAGGATGCCGATCAGCTCCGAGAGGGCGACGTAGTGGCCCGATCGCTTCGACATGCGCGCGTTCACGAGCGAGATGAGCTGGCCGAGTCGGATCTCGAGGCGGTCGCGGTCGACCCCGAGCGCCTCGACGCCGGCCTTGAGCGAGGCGACCTGCCCGTGGTGGTCGGCGCCCCAGACGTTGATCACCCGGTCGAAGCCGCGAACGAGGAACTTGTTGCGGTGGTAGGCGAGGTCGCCTGCGAGGTAGGTGGCGTCCCCGTTCGACTTCACGAGCACCCGGTCCCGGACGTCGCCGAACTCGGTCGAGCGGAGCCAGACGGCGCCGTCCTGCTCGTAGACGTGCCCCTTCTCTCTGAGCAGGCCGATCGTGTCCGCGACCTGCCCGCTCTCTTCGATCGAGGCCTGCGAATACCACTCGTCGAAGCGGACGTGGATCTGCTCGAGAGTCTCCTTGATGTTGGCGAGGATCCGGTCGGCGGCGAAGCGTCCGGCGGCGACGACGTCCTCCGGCCCGTCGTATCGCTCGGCCAGCTCGGCGACGTACTCGCCCTGGTAGCCGCCTTCGGGGACCTGCTCCCGGCGGCGTCGGGCGAGCATGCTCTCGCCGAGCATCCGGATCTGGCCCCCGGTGTCGTTGACGTAGTACTCACGCTCGACCTGCCAGCCTGCCCGCCCCATGATGCGGGCGAGGGCGTCGCCGTAGGAGGCGAACCAGCCGTTCCCGACGTGCAGGGGGCCGGTCGGGTTGGCGGAGACGAACTCGATCTGCACGCGCTCGCCGCGGCCGAGGTCCGGCGCGGCGTAGCCGCCCTCCCCCGCGGTGACCACCTCGCCGAGGGCGTCGTGGAGCCAGCCGGGGGCGAGCCGGAAGTTGACAAAGCCGGGACCGGCCACCTCAACCGCCTCGACGTGGCGGGGCGGGGCGGCCATGAGGGCCGCCGAGAGCTCCTCGGCGAGCGCCCGGGGTTGGCGTCCGGAGCGCTTGGCGGCGACCAGGGCGACGTTGGTCGACCAGTCGCCGTGCTCG
>JAKACF010000123.1 GCA_021821585.1 Actinomycetes bacterium | reverse complement strand
AGCGTCACCGACGCCTCCGGCCGGCTCGTCGGCCGCGCCTCCTCGACCTACGTGATGACCCCGAGGGAGTAGTTGCTAGGGTCTCGTCGATGCCAAAGGCCACCCAGCACGCCTCCGAGGCCAAGAGCGACGTCATCGAGCTCGTCGGCATGGTCAAGGCCTACGCCATCCAGGAGACCGTCGGCCCCCTGAAGACGATCGGCCGGACGCTCGCGTTCGGCTCGGCGGCCGCCATCTGCTTCGGGATCGCCTCGGTACTGGCGCTCGTCGCCCTGCTGAGGGCCCTCCAGGGGGAGACCGGCACCGTCTTCGCCGGCGAGTGGAGCTGGGTGCCCTACCTCCTCACGGTGGTCGGGGCCGTGGTCGGGCTCGGGCTCGGGGCGGCCTTCGCGCTGCGGAGCGGATCGGAGTCGCGGTGAGCCAGCGAGTGAACCTGGAGGACATCGAGTCCAAGCTGCGCGAGATCGGCGGGAGCGCCCAGACCGCCGCCCAGTCGGCCGCCACGGCACCGCCCACGGTCGCCATCGGAGCGGTCGTGGCCGTGCTGGCGGTGGCGGCGGTCTACCTCCTCGGCCGCCGGCGGGGCCGCAAGGCGGCGCCCGTGCTCGAGATCCGCCGGATCTGAGCCGGTGGCATCCCGCCGAGCCGACGACGGGGGGGCGGCGAGGAACCTCGTCGACCGGCTGACGCGCGCCGCCGTCCGCAGGGGGCTCCGCGAGGGGGTGATGGCCGGCGACGGCAAGTGGCTGGCGGCCGGTGCGTTCGCCTGGCTCGTCCGCTTCCTCATGAAGCGCCACGAGCCGGAGGTGGTGAGCGAGCGCCTGCGACCGGGCGAGAGCCTGCTCGTCACGAACCTCGGCCGGCCGCCACGGCGCCGCAGGGCGCGGCGCGAGTGGGAGCGGGCCCGCCAGGCCGAGCCGGTCGCCGTCCCGGCGACCGAGTGAGCGGGCAGCCCGGCGGTTCCGACGAGCCCCCGACGGCGTCGCCGCTGCGGCGGGCCGGTCGACCCTTCGAGGAAGGCGAGCGGGTGCTGCTCGTCGACCGCAAGGGGCGGCGCAACCTCGTCACCTTGAGGGCAGGGCGGAGCTACCAGTCGCACTCGGGCGTGATCGCCCACGAGGCCCTCATCGGCCTCGAGGAGGGGAGCGAGGTGGTGGCGCTCACCCGGGACGCCGGGCGCCGCAACCCGGCCCGCTACCTGGCGCTGCGCCCGAGCCTCGAGGACGTCGTCCTCAACATGCCCCGGGGCGCCCAGGTCATCTACCCGAAGGACCTCGGCTCGATCCTCCTTGCGGCGGACGTCTACGCCGGCACGAGGGTGCTCGAGTCCGGCGTCGGCTCGGGGGCGCTCTCGATGACGCTGCTCCGGGCCGGGGCGAAGGTGACGGGCTACGAGTTGCGGGAGGACTTCGCCGAGCGGGCGAAGGCCAACGTGGCGGCCTTCTCGCCCCCCGAGGGACCGGCGAGCTACGAGGTCGAGATCCGGGACGTCTACGAGGGCGTCGAGGGCTGCTTCGACCGCATCGTGCTCGACCTGCCCGAGCCGTGGCGCGTCGTCCCCCACGCCGAGGCCAGCCTCTCGCCGGGCGGGATCCTGTGCTCCTACCTCCCCTCGATCAACCAGACGGCCGAGCTGCGGGCCGTTCTCGCCCGCTCGGGCTTCGGGCTGGCCGAGACCTTCGAGACCCTGCGCCGGACCTGGCACATCGAGGGGCGCTCCGTCCGTCCGGACCTGAGGATGGTCGCCCACACCGGGTTCATCACGACCGCCCGCCTGCTCGGGCCGAGGGCGAGCTTCCGCCCGGAGGCGGCAGGGGACCTCGACGAGCCCGGCGAGACCTGAGTCAGCCGGACGGCGGCGGGATCAGTCCCCGGCGACGATGAAGATGCACTCCCCGGGGCACTCCTCGGCCGCCTCGGTGACGGCGTCCTCGAGGTCGGGGGCGACGTCGGCCATCTGGGCGGAGCCGCCCGGTTCGTTGAGCACGGTGTCGCCCTGCTTCACGTAGGCGAGGCCGTCGTCGAGCAAGGTGAAGACCGACGGGCAGATCTCTTCGCAGAGCCCGTCACCCGTGCAGAGATCCTGGTCAATCCACACCTTCATCGGCGGCATCTCTCCTTAGCGAGGTCGGGTGCACGGCTGCGATCCCGCCCCTTGCCGTGTCACGTCACGCCAGTCTATGGGAGGCGGCCCGCAGGCCAGCGCAAATGGGGAAACGCACGCTAACGAGCGGCCGAATCAGGTGTCAAGACAGTCCCGTCGGGGTGGCACCGTTTCGCGATGACCCGGTGTAGGGTCCGAACTAGATGTACTGATGCCGATGGGCACCCTCAGGAGGTGACCGCGACGATGGGAATCCCCCGAGATCCGGCCGAGAACCGGTCGAGCGAGGGCGACGAGAACGACGAGCTGCGCCAGCGGATCCGCCAGGCGGAGGAGGAGATCGTCGAGCTGCGCCGCCGCCTCCAGGAAGCGCCCCAGCGCGTCCGCTCCCTCGAGGAGCGGCTGCTCGAGGCCAAGGGGCAGCTCAGTCACGCCGCCTCCCAGAACGAGAAGCTCACCTACACCCTCCAGCAGGCCAAGGAGCACATCGCCGCCCTGCGCGAGGAGGTCGACAAGCTCACCCAGCCCCCCTCGGCATACGGGACCTACCTCCAGCGCAACGACGACGGGTCCATCGACGTCTTCGCGAGCGGCCGCAAGATGCGGGTCGCCCTGCACCCCGACATCGACGTCGACGACCTGAGGAAGGGCCAGGAGGTCGTCCTCAACGAGTCGCTCAACGTCGTGCTCGCCCGCGACCCGGACCAGGGCGGCGAGGTCGTCACGATCGCCGAGATCCTCGAGGACGGGCGACGGGCCCTCTGCGTCGGCCGGGCGGACGAGGAGCGCGTCGCCGAGATCTCCGAGTACCTCTCGGGCGTGCGCTTGAGGGCGGGGGACTCGGTGCTGATGGACCCCCGCACGGGCCTGCTGCTCGAGAAGCTGCCCCGCCCCGAGATGGAAGAGGTCGTCCTCGAGGAGGTGCCCGACGTCAGCTACTCCGACATCGGGGGCCTCGACAGCCAGATCGAGGCGATCACCGACGCGGTCGAGCTGCCCTACATGTACCGCGAGCTGTTCTCGGAGTACCGCCTGCCCGCCCCGAAGGGGATTCTTCTCTACGGCCCGCCCGGGTGCGGCAAGACCCTCATCGCGAAGGCCGTCGCCAACTCGCTCGCGAAGAAGGTCTCCGAGCGGACCGGCAACGCCAACACCCGGAGCTACTTCCTCAACATCAAGGGCCCCGAGCTGCTCAACAAGTACGTCGGCGAGACCGAGCGCCAGATCCGCCTCGTCTTCCAGCGGGCGCGGGAGAAGGCCGAGGAGGGCGTCCCGGTCATCGTCTTCTTCGACGAGATGGACTCGCTGTTCCGCACGAGGGGGACCGGGATCAGCTCCGACATGGAGTCGACCATCGTCCCCCAGCTGCTCGCCGAGATCGACGGCGTCGAGACGCTGCGCAACGTCATCGTGATCGGCGCCTCGAACCGGGAGGACCTGATCGACCCCGCCATCCTGCGGCCGGGCCGCCTCGACGTGAAGATCAAGATCGAGCGGCCCGACGAGCAGGCGGCCGAGCAGATCTTCGCCAGGTACCTCACCCCGGACCTGCCGCTCGACGCCGGGACCGTCCAGAGCCTCGGCGGCGGGCACCCCGACAAGGCCGTGAAGGCCATGATCGAGCGGACCGTCACCGAGATGTACCGGGCCGACGAGGACAACCGCTTCCTCGAGGTGACCTACCAGAACGGCGACAAGGAGATCCTCTACTTCAAGGACTTCTCCTCGGGCGCCATGATCGAGAACATCGTCCGGCGGGGCAAGAAGCTCGCCATCAAGCGGGCGATCGCCGGCGAGGGGACCGGCATCCGCCTCGACGACATGCTCGCCTCCATCAAGCAGGAGTACAAGGAGAACGAGGACCTGCCGAACACGACCAACCCGGACGACTGGGCGAAGATCTCCGGGAAGAAGGGCGAGCGGATCGTCTACGTCCGCACCCTCATCGGTCACGGTGAGGAGGAGCCGACCGGGGGCCGGTCGATCGAGCGGGTCGGGACCGGCCAGTACCTGTGACGCTCCTTGCGGGGCGGCCACCGACCGTATGCGGCATCGTCGCCGCCGGGCTGGGGTAGCGTCCGAACGTGGCCATCACGAAGGTCTGCGGCATCGAGACCGAGTACGGGGTCCATGCCGTCTCGGGCGGCGACCTGAGCCCCACCACGGCCTCCTCGCTGCTCATCAACGGCTACGTGGCCCGCCTCGAGCGCCGCATCGGCTGGGACTTCGAGGACGAGTCGCCCGGGCGCGACGCGAGGGGCTTCGCCCGCGACGGCGCGCTCCCGCCCGAGGTCGAGACCCATCTCGTGAACGCCGTCCTCACCAACGGGGCCCGCTACTACGTCGACCACGCTCACCCGGAGTACTCGACACCGGAGTGCTCGAACCCCCTCGAGCTCGTGACCTTCGACCGGGCCGGGGAGCTGATCCTCGCCCGCTCGATGGAGGCGGCCCGACACCTGCTGCCTCCGGGCGAGGAGATCGTCGTCTACAAGAACAACTCAGACGGCAAGGGGAACTCCTACGGGACGCACGAGAACTACCTCGTGGACCGGGCGGTCCCCTTCGCCCGGATCGTCCAGCGCCTCACGCCGCACTTCGTGACCCGGCAGGTCTTCACCGGCGCGGGGAAGGTCGGCCAGGAGAACACCGACAGCGACGAGCGGGTCACCTTCCAGCTGAGCCAGCGGGCCGACTTCTTCGAGGAGGAGGTCGGCCTCGAGACGACCCTGAAGCGCCCCATCATCAACACCCGCGACGAGCCGCATGCCGACCCCCAGAAGTACCGGCGCCTGCACGTGATCGTCGGGGACGCCAACCTCGCCGAGGTGGCCACCTTCTTGAAGGTCGGGACGACGGCCTTCGTCCTCGCCATGATCGAGGACGACTTCGACGCCGGCCGCGACCTGACCCTCGCCAACCCCGTCGCCGCCATCAGGGCGGTCTCCCACGACCCGGACCTGCACGCGACGGTCGAGCTCGTGGACGGGGCGCGCCTGACCGGCGTCGAGCTGCAGTGGGAGCTGTTCATCCGCGCCCGGAAGTACGCCGAGGAGCGCGGGCTGTCCGCCCTCGGCGACGAGGAGGTCGGCCGGCAGGTCCTCGAGCGCTGGGAGCACGTCCTCGGCGCGCTCGAGTCGGACCCGGGCTCGCTCTCCTTTGAGCTCGACTGGGTGGCCAAGCGCCGGCTGCTCGAGGGCTACCGCGAGCGCCACGGCCTCGCCTGGACCGATCGCCGCCTGGCGGCGCTCGACCTGCAGTACCACGACGTCCGCCCGTCCAAGTCGCTCTTCGGCCGTCTCCACATGGAGCGGCTCGTCTCCGAGGAGGCGGTCGAGAGGGCGGTCACCGAGCCCCCCGAGACCACCCGGGCGTTCTTCCGCGGCCGCTGCCTGCAGATGTTCGCCTCGGCGATCGTGGCGGCGAACTGGGACTCCGTCGTCTTCGATGTCGGCGCCGACCCCCTCCGGAGGGTCCCGATGATGGAGCCGCTCAGGGGAACAGCCGCCCACGTCGCTACGTTGTTCAAGGGATGCGAGAGCCCGACCGATCTACTCGAGCGGCTGGGCTCCTAGGAGACGAGATGGCAGAACGGGAACAGAAGCGCCGGCCGGCGGCAAGCCGTGACACCACGACGGTCGAGGAGGAGGAGACCTCCACCTCGACCGAGCGGGGCGAGAAGCTGAAGGCCGAGATCGACGACCTCCTCGACGAGATCGACGAGGTGCTCGAGGACAACGCCGAGGAGTTCGTCCGCAACTACGTCCAGAAGGGCGGCCAGTAGGCCGCAAGGCAGTAGCCTGCGGCCCGATGACGCTGCCGCTCTTTCCGATGGCGGAGGACCCCGGGTCGAACTTCGCCCATCTGCTCCGACGCATGTCCGGTGAGCCCCCGCCCGGGCAGCCCCACCCGATCGGAGCCCCCGGCGCCGAGGCGCCGCACCGGCTGCCTGGGGTCGCCCACGGGACCACGATCGTGGCGCTGCGCTCGGCCGCCGGGATCGTCATGGCCGGTGACCGCCGGGCGACCGAGGGTCACTCGATCGCCCACCGGGGGATCGAGAAGGTCTTCCCGGCCGACCGCTACTCGGCCGTCGCCATCGCCGGAGCCGCAGGCCCGGCCGTCGAGATGGTGCGCCTCTTCCAGACCCAGCTCGAGCACTACGAGAAGGTGGAGGGGACCGCGCTCAGCCTCGAGGGCAAGGCGAACCAGCTCGCCCAGATGGTGCGGGCCAACCTCCCGCTCGCCATGGAGGGGCTGGTCGTCGTTCCGCTGTTCGCCGGCTACGACGAGCGGCGCCGCGACGGGCGCATCTTCTCCTTCGACGTCACCGGCGGCCGCTACGAGGAGCTCGACTTCCACGCCACCGGCTCGGGCGGGCGCGACGCCAAGAACACGATCAAGCTCGGGTTCCGCCCCGGCCTGAGCGAGGAGGAGGCCGTCCAGCTCGCCGTGAGGGCCCTGTACGAGGCAGCCGACGAGGACTCGGCGACCGGCGGGCCGGACCCCATCCGCGGCATCTACCCGGTGGTCTCGGTCGTCGACGAGAACGGCTACCGCCGGCTGAGTGACGACGAGGTCGCCGAGCGGTTCTCGAGCCTCCTCGAGGAGGGCCGCTACCGCCCCGACCATTCCCCCAACGCCACCTCGGCGTCCGAGCACGGGAGTCAGCCGTCATGAGCATGCCCTTCTACGTGGCCCCCGAGCAGGTCATGAAGGACCGGGCCGAGTACGCCCAGAAGGGCATCGCCCGTGGTCGTGCCCTCGTGGCGGCCGTCTACGACCGGGGCATCCTCATCGTGGCCGAGAACCCCTCGAAGACCCTCCACAAGATCAGCGAGATCTACGACCGGGTCGCCTTCGCCGGTGTCGGGAAGTACAACGAGTTCGACCAGCTCCGCGTCGCCGGCGTGCGCCACGCCGACACCAAGGGCTTCTCCTACTCCCGCGAGGACGTCGACGCCCGCTCGCTCGCCAACCTCTACGCCCAGTACCTGGGACAGGTGTTCACCCACGAGATGAAGCCGCTCGAGGTCGAGATCCTCGTCGCCGAGCTCGGCCGGGACGCCGCCTCGCACCAGCTGTACCACATCGCCTACGACGGGACCGTCGTCGACGAGGTGGGGTACGCCTGCCTCGGGGGCGACGCCGACACCATCACCGCCCGTCTCTCGTCGTCCTACCGGGAGGACTGCACGCTCGCCGAGGCGGTGAGCCACTGCGTGGAGGCGCTGGCCGGGCCGGACCGGACGCTCGGGTCGGGCGAGCTCGAGGCCGCCGTGCTCGAGGAGGGGCCGGACCGCCGCGCCTTCCGGCGCCTGCGCAACGGGGAGCTCGCCGAGCTGCTCGGGGAGGGCGGCGAGGCGCCCCCCGCCGGCGGGTCCGAAGAGGGCTGAGCGGGCCTCAGCCCCGCACGGCGACGACGCCGACCACGATGAGCACGACGACGACGGCGAGCACGACGGCAGTGCCGAGCAGGTCGCGCCGGCGCGGTGCCCGTCGGGCCACCTCGCTCTCCCCGTCGTAGGGCGGGGGCGAGCTGGCCGCGGCCTCGGGGGCCGGGGCGGGGGAGCGGAACTCGAGCTCGACGAGGTCGGCGTCGACGGCGGCGTCGACGGCGTCCGCGAGCAGGATCTCCCTCGCCAGCGCGAGCTGGTCCTCGTCGACGAAGATCTCGACGGCACCCTGCAGGGGATAGGGGCCCTCGGCGAGCCCCCTCAGGTCGACCAGGATGCCCTCGGCACCGAGACGTGCGGCGATCACCCTGCCGTGGAAGGAGCCCTGCACGGTGATGAGGTGCCGCATGCGTCCGGTCGGTGGCATCTGTGGCGAGGCTACCGTTCATTTGGATGGATCGCAGGATCTTTGGCCTCGAGAACGAGTACGGCGTCACCTGCACGCTGCGGGGGCAGCGACGCCTCAGCCCGGACGAGGTGGCGCGCTACCTGTTCCGCCGCGTCGTGAGCTGGGGTCGCTCGAGCAACGTCTTCCTCGAGAACGGCGCACGGCTCTACCTCGACGTCGGCAGCCACCCCGAGTACGCCACGCCCGAGTGCGACTCCATCGCCGACCTCGTCAGCCACGACAAGGCCGGCGAGCGCATCCTCGAGAGCCTCGTCCGCTCCGCCGAGGCCCGCCTTCGCGACGAGGGCATCCGCGGGGTGGTCTACCTGTTCAAGAACAACACCGACTCGGCCGGCAATTCCTACGGCTGC
>JAKACF010000122.1 GCA_021821585.1 Actinomycetes bacterium | reverse complement strand
GCCGAGGCGGCCGACCGCTTCGCCGCCCGGGGACGCACGCCCGAGACGAGCTGACGGCCGGTATCAGGAGCGGTCGAGCAGCATCCCGAGACCGATGCCGAGCATCCAGACGTCCTTGCTGACGGCGAGGCCGGCCTGGGTCGGCCAGATGCTCCCGGGGCGCCTCATCGACGGAGTCTTCACGTAGAGCCCCATCAGACCCCCGGCGAAGGCGGTGAGGGCGGCGCCCGCCAGGCGGCTCGGCACGACCGGGGCGACGAGCAGGCCCCCGGTGACGATCTCGCCGAGGGCGAGGGCCCGCAGGAACTTCTCCGAGGGGAGCGAGGCGAGCTGGGGATAGGCGCCCGAGGCGAACCCGTGCAGCCGCTCTGCCTGCTCGGAGTCGCCCTTCCACTTCTCCAGGCCGGAGTGCAGGATGAACGCTCCGGTCGCGACTCGCTGTGGCAGGTGTCGCAGGGGCAGACGAGGGCGCATCGACGATCTCCTTCTCATAGCGTGCGTCCGCCCAGAACCGAGCGAGCCCGCTCTCTATTCCTTCCCCTCCCCGCCGGGGCCTATCCCGGAGGCGTTCCACGGCTCGTGTGCCGCCGGTGGGCGCGCCCGGACCGGGGTCGGGCGGGGCCCCGCCGCCGTTGCCGGCATGCCATGCCCCGGGCGACGCCCCCGAAGGCGGCGGGCCGGCCCGTGAGCCACCTCCGCTCGCTCGGCCTTGTCGCGGCCACACCTCCGCTGATCTCTCATGCCGTCGCCGCCTGGCGGGCCGTGGCTCGTCAGGCTCTGCGGCCAGAGCCGCTCGCCGGCAGCCGTCAGGGCATTCGGGACGGTCGAGGCCTCCGGCAGCCGCACGCTCGGCGCGGTCGGCTCCCTTGGACTGGCGGACAGCTCTGCGCCCGGCTCTCACCTGCCCGAGGTCGCGCCACATCGGGGCCGTCTTCGGCGGCCGGGCGACGGCGTCGGGCCAGAAGAGGTGGACACCTGTCGGCCAGGCTCCCGGCCTCCTCGGGGCGGATTAGCGTCGGCACGTGCCCGCCCTGTTCGACGCGGCGAGAGAGGGAATCGTGCTGCGGGTCCACGTGCAGCCTGCCGCGGGCCGTGACGCCGTCGTCGGGACTCACGGCGACGCCCTCAAGGTGAAGGTGGCGCCGGCGCCGGAGTCCGGCCGGGCCAACGAGGCGGTGCTGTCGCTGCTCGGGAAGGTGTTCGGGGTGCCCGTCTCGAGCCTCGAGATCACCTCGGGGCGGACGGGGCGGAGCAAGCGGGTGCGCTTCTCCGGGATCGACGAGGCACGCTTCGCGGCCCGCCTCCAGGCGGTCGTCGCCGCGGGCTCGCGGCCGCCGGCCGGACGGAGCGGACGGGCCGCCAGGCGGCCGAGGTAGCGCGGGCTCAGCCCCCTGCCATCGCCCCGAGCACGACGAAGGGCTCGCTGCCGCGCCGGACGGCCTCGGGCAGCTCGGCGTCGGGATCGTCGTGGGAGAGGTCCTCGCCGCAGGCGAAGAAGCGGACGAAGGCGCGCCGCCGCTCGGTTGCCCGGTCGCGGATCGTCCCGGCGAGATCCGGGTGGAGCGACTCGAGGGCGTCGAGGACGCTCCGCTGCGTGCAGGCTCCCTGGACCTCGACCACCACCTCGCCGTCGATGCGCGCCACCACCCGGAGATGCCCGGGGAGGACGACCCGGACGCGGGTCGTCTCGGTCTCCGTCCCGGCGCTCACGGCAAGGTCTGGACCTCGATCGAGAGGACCGAGGGCAGGTCGCGGACGATCGGCGCCCAGGAGTCGCCCTCGTCGGCCGAGCAGTAGACCTGCCCGCCGGTGGTGCCGAAGTAGATCCCGCACGGGTCGAGGGAGTCGACGTCCATCGCGTCGCGGAGGACGTCCACGTAGCAGTCGCGCTCCGGCAACCCCTTGCCGAGCGGCTCCCACTCCTCGCCGCCGGTCCTGCTCCGGAAGACCTGCAGGCAGCCGTCGAGGGGGTAGTGCTGCTCGTCGCTCGTGATCGGGACGACGTAGACGGTCTCGGGCTCGTGGGCGTGGACATCGATGGCGAAGCCGAAGTCGGTCGGCAGGTCGCCGCTCACCTCCCGCCAGCTGTCACCGCCGTCGTCGGAGCGCATGACGTCCCAGTGCTTCTGCATGAAGATCGTGTCGGGCCTGGAGGGGTGCATGGCGAGGTGGTGGACGCAATGGCCGACGGGGGCCTCCGGCTCGGGGATCTGGCCGGAGCTCAGGCCCTTGTTCGCCGGGCGCCACGTCGCTCCGGCGTCGTCGCTGCGGAAGACGCCCGCCGCCGAGATGGCGACGAGGATCCGGCCACCCTCCTCGGGGTCGAGCAGGATCGTGTGCAGGCACATCCCTCCCGCTCCGGGCTGCCAGGCTGCGGAGTGCTGGTCGCGCAGCCCGTCGAGCTCCCGCCAGCTCTCACCTCCGTCGTCGGAGCGGAACAGGGCCGCGTCCTCGGCGCCGGCGTACACGACGTCGGGGTCGAACCGGGAGGGCTCGAGGTGCCAGATCCGTTTGAACTCGAAGGGCCTCGGGGTTCCGTCGAACCACTGGTGGCTTCCCGGGTCGCCCACGTAGGAGAAGTCGTGGGAGACCTGCCGCCAGCTGGCGCCGCCGTCGTCGGAACGCTGGATCAGCTGCCCGAACCAGCCCGTCGACTGGGAGGCGTACAACCGGTCCGGGTCGGCGGCCGACCCGGCGACGTGGTAGATCTCCCAGCCGCCGAAGTGCGGTCCCGAGACGGACCAGTCCCTCCGGGTCCCGTCGGAGGTCAGGACGAAGGCCCCCTTCCTCGTCCCGACGAGCACCCTGATCCCGCTCACGGCGATCCCCCTTTCTCTCAGCTGAGGCCAACGTAGGCCGTCAGCTGCCCCGAAGGCTTCTCCAATCTTGCGTTCCTGGAGATGCGAGACGCGGCAGCGCCACGAGCACCGGCGTCCACCACTGCGCCTGGACGTCGAGGAGGACGTCGCGCCGGTGCCGGCGCGAGGAGGCGGTCACCTCCACCGGCTCTGGCGCGCCGCCGACGACCGACTGGGCGGGAAGCAACTGCTCGACGACGTCCGCTCGGGAGGGCACGGCCGAGGCGAGCAGGAAGTACAGGCCGGGAGGGACCCCGCTCAGGACGAACTCGCCCGGCTCGGCGAGAAGGGCACCGCTCACCGGGAAGCCCGTGGCCGCCCGCCGGCCGAACAGCCCCACGTAGACGAGCGGCACCGTCCCGACGACCGGAGCGGCCGACGGTGCGATCACGACCCGGCCCGAGACCGTGCCGCCCCCCTCGAGGCGTCCCGGGACGGTGAGCGGCTCAGGGGGCGCATCGGCGAGCACATCCGGCAGCCGGCGGAAGGCGGCCGGACTGGTGCCGACGACCGAGCCGAAGCGGGAGGTGAAGCTCCCGAGAGAGGAGAAGCCTGCCGCGAAGCAGACGTCGACGACCTTCTCGTCGGTCTCGATGAGGAGCCGCTTGGCGAGCTGGAATCGGTGGGCGGCAAGGAACCGCCCGGGCGGGACGCCGACGCGCGCCTCGAAGGCCCGGGCGAGGTGGAAGGGGCTGTAGCCGACGTGATCCGCCACGTCGGCCAGCTTGAGGCGCTCGCCGGCGCGGGACGAGAGGAAGCGTGCGGCCTCGACGACGGCAGTCTCCACGTCTCGCCTCCTTCCGCCGGCGCGTCCGCACGCTAGCCCACCTGGCAGGCACCGCCGGGGCGTCGTGTCGGAGCGAGGTGGTCCGGGTACGCGCGAGTCGAGCTCGCATTCGGGAGGGAGGTGCGATGGAGCGTTCCGGTACGACCGTGCCGGCGGTAATCGACCGGCAACTGAAGGAGGCAGCCGGCTGGCCCGGCCCCTTCCTGAGCGTCGTTCTCACGACCGAGCAGCGGGTGGAGCAGGCGGGTCGGCACGCCGAGCTGCGCTGGTCGTCGCTCCGGCGGCGCCTGGCGGACGAGGGCGCCCGCGCGGAGAGCCTGGTGGTCGTCGACGAGCTGGTCCCCGACGCCCACCTCGAGGGAGCGGCGCTCGGGGTCGTCGTGGCGGGCGACGGGAGCGTGCTGGTCGACTACCACCGTGAGCCCCTTCGCCGTGACGTCGCCCGCTGGTCGGCGGCACCGACGCTCACGCCCTTCGTCGCCTGGCGCGAGGAGGTGCCCAGCCACGTCGTCGTCCTGATCGACCGCGTCGAGGCCGCCTCGTCGTCGTCGCCGGCGACGAGCACGCCGTCAGCATCCTGAGAGGGGCACTCCCCGAGCGGATCGGGGCGCGTCTCCACGTCACCGAGGGCGGGCGGGCGGTCGACGGCTCGGCCGACGAGACCGGCGCCGTCGTCGCCAGGCTCGTCGCGTCGGCGGCCGCCGAGGACACCGTCGCCGCCATCGAGAAGTTCCGCGAGGAGCTCGGGGAGGCGGACCGGGCCGTCGAGGGCGCCGACCCCACGCTGGCAGCGCTGCGCGCCTCCCAGGTCGACGTCCTCCTCGTCCACGACGACATGGAGGAGTCTGCGGCCGCCTGGTTCCCGGCCGGCGAACCGACGCTGTGCGCCACCGCTCCGGGTGATCTCGACGGCGTGGACGACCCCGACCGGGGCGAGCTCTCCGAGGGGCGCCTCGTCGACGTGGCCGTCCGCGCCGCCCTGCTCACGGGCGCGGCTGTTCGCACCGTCCCGCGCCACGGCGGGCCGCGCGAGCAGATCGGAGCGCTGCTGCGCTGGTCCTGACCGAGGCCGACGGATCCCTCAGGCCACGAGGCCGAGCGCGAGGCCGGCGCCTGCGGCGAGCAGCCCGACGAGGAGGCTGACGAGGGCGTTCAGCGAGGCGTTGAGGAGCTGGCCGTCCTCGAGCAGGCGCACCGTCTCGAAGCTCCACGACGAGAAGGTGGTGAAGGCGCCGCACAACCCCGTGCCGAGCAGCGCCTCGACGGCTACCGGCAGGTGCAGCCGGAGGCCGAGCCCGGTGAGCAGGCCGAAGGCGAAGGCACCGCTCAGGTTGACCACCAGCGTCCCGACCGGGAAGTCGCTCTCCACCCTGTCGGCGACGAAGCGGTCGACGAGAAAGCGGGCGGGGGCGCCGACGAAGCCGCCGACCGCCACGCAGCAGACGAGGAGGAACGTCACCGGCTCACGCCCTGAACGAGACGACGTCCTCGAGGACGACGCTGGCGTCGCCGAGCAGCGGCTCGACGCTGTCGAGGAAGGCGCGCAACGCCGGCGCCTCGTCCACGATGACGAGCGCCAGGGGGGCGTCGTCGTGGAGCAGCCGGTGCCGGTGGGGGGACCGCCGGTCCGCCTCGAGGCCGTGCAGCAGCGTCGCCCCGGCGAGCTTGGCCCGCCTCGCCCGTGAGATGAGCTCGACAGCGGTCGAATGGTGGCGGGTGTGCGAGCGCGGGGCGAGGAGGATCGTCGCCCGGGCCGCCCTCGTCGGAGGAGATCCGCTCATCGATCTGTGCGCTCCCGCCTGGCCCGCTCGAGCCGGACGACCGTCCGAGCGAGCAGCATGCCGGCGAGCGCCCCCGCCGCACCGGCGAGGAGGCTGCCGAGGCTGTAGGCGGCACCGACAGCGACCTCGTGGTGGCGGAAGAGGGTGTCGGCCTCGACGACGTAGGTCGAGAAGGTCGTGTAGCCGCCGAGGAAGCCGGTCACGACGAGGGGGCGGCCGAGACGCGCCCGGGGGAAGCGGTCGGCGAACATCACGAGGGCGAAGCCGATGCCGAGGCTACCGGAGACGTTGATCAAAAAGGTGCCCCACGGCACGCCACCGGCTCCGGCCGGCACGGCCCGCTCGAGCCCGTAGCGGGCGAGCGCCCCGAGAGCGCCGGCGAGGCCGATGGCGACGAGCAGCCTGCGGTCGCCGGCACGGGCCGGGCCCCGGACCCTGGACGGGCGTCCCAGCTCGGGGTCGACGGGAAGCGTGGCTGACGCGTTGCCGATCTGCGCCTCGAACTCGCTCATGTCTCCTGGCTGTCGGTCTAGGGATCGAACTAGGAGCCATCAGCCAGCTGGCGGTTGTCGGCGAGCTCCATCGCCGTCCTCACTACGCTACTGGAGAGCGGCGCCGCCGCCGGCCAGAGGGCCGGCACCCCCGCTCAGGAGACGAAGGGTGCGCGAGCGATGGGCGTCGAGACACCTGCCACGAGGCTCGTGGTCTTCCTGACCGAGGACGACCGGATCGGCCGTCGCTGCACGGCAGAGGTCCTCCTCGAACGGGCGCGCGAGGCCGGCCTGGCCGGCGCCACCATCCTGCAGGCGGTCGAGGGGTTCGGCCGCGGCGGCCGCCTGCGGGCGGCGCGCCTGCCGGACCTCGCCCGCGGGCTGCCGCTGCTGCTCGAGGTCGTCGACGACGACTCGCGGGTGGAGGCCTTCCTCCCCGTCGTGAGGGAGGTGGCACCCGGTGCCCTCGTCACCCTCGATCCGGTCGAGGTCGATCGTCCCGGGCCGGGCGCCGCCGGCTGAGCGGGTGGACGGCGCCCGGCAGAGCCCCGCCGGTTCGCACGCCTACCCGCCCTCGTGCCCGAGGCGGGGCTCGGACCGTGCCACCGGGACGGCCCGGCGCCGGAGCCGCCCTCGCCTCACAGGCCCGGGATGGACCTGAGGAGGGTGTAGGCGGCGAGCCCGACGAGGAGGACGACGAACCACTTGACGAGGGCGCCGGAGCGTGCGCGTCCCGCCACGCGGTTGCCGAGGAAGGCACCCGCCAGGCCGGCGACGGTGAAGGGGATGGCGACCTTCCAGTCCACTCCCGTCGTGGCCAGCCGGCTGGCGAGTGCGGTGGCCGAGTTCACCGCGATCACGAGCAGGGAGGTGCCGACGGCGACCGGCATATCGAAGCGGAGGGCCAACACGAGGGCGGGGACGATGATGAACCCTCCCCCGACCCCGAAGAACCCCGTCATGAAGCCCACCACGGTCCCGGCCACGAGCACGCTCACCACGACCTTGAGGCGGCTCCGCTCGCCCGTGCGGGCCGCCGCGGAGGGCGCCGTGCTCCGCGTCGAGTGCCACATCCTCCAAGCGGCGAGCAGCATCAGCCCGGAGAAGGCGATCAGCAGCACGTGCGGGTCGACCGCCCGGTTGAGGCGGGACCCGACGAGCGAGCCGACGATCCCGGCTATCCCGAACCAGAAGCCCGCCGCCACGCGGACCCGCCCCGCCCGCCAGTGCCCGATCGCCCCGCCGAGCGACGTGAGGCCGACGACGATGAGCGAGGTCGTGACGGCCGATTTCGCTCCGAGCCCCATCCCGTAGACGAGGGCGGGGACGGTGAGGATCGAGCCACCGCCGCCGAGCGAACCGAGGGCGAAGCCGATGAGCAGCCCGAGCGGCAACGAGAGGAGGAGCCTCACGGGATCCTCCCCGTGCACCGGGTGTCGGCGGCGTGCCCCCGGCGCCCGGAGGAGCCGACGGTGCCACCCGCCCGGCGGCGGAGCCGCTCGCTCGCGGGACAGGAGGCGGCCGCAGGCGGCCACCATCCGGAGAGACGGCGGTCAGGCGGGCTGGCACCATGGGGCGGGCCAGCGCGGCGCGCCCTGCCGCCGCGAGACCGGGCGCCGGTCTCCTCGACGTCGCGGAGGACGCCCCCTGTCACGAGGTCACCCGCTCCGGGCAGCCCTGCAGCCTCCAGGCTCTCGAGCGGCATCTGCAACCAACCCACGGGTCTCCTCTCTCGTCCGACGCTCTCCCCGGACGGGGCGTCGTCTCGGTGTCAGGAATATACCCCCATGGGTATATGTTGCGAATCACCAAGTATCCTGAACGGGACCGAAGAGGAGTGACATGTACCGAGACCTCGACGTGGGCGAGCTGGCGGGCCGACTCGGCACGCCGGAAGCCCCTTTTCTCCTTGACGTGCGGGAGCCGGACGAGTTCGACGCCTGGGCGATCCCCTCGGCGGTGAACCTGCCGCTCGGATCGCTGCCGGCCCGGCTGGCGGAGATCCCCGCCGACCGCGAGATCGTCTGCGTCTGCGCATCGGGGAGCAGGTCGGCGCGTGCCGCCGAATTCCTCACCCACCAGGGAGTGCGCGCCGCCAACCTGTCGGGCGGGATGCTCGCCTGGGCGATGGCCTACGACGCCGTCAACCTCGAGCTCGGAGACGCCCGGATCGTCCAGGTGCGGCGGCGGGGCAAGGGGTGCCTCTCCTACCTCGTCGGGGGCGGCGGCGAGGCCTTCGTCGTCGACCCGTCGCTCGACGTCGAGGTCTACCTGCGCATGGCGGCCGAGCACGACTGGACGATCACCCGGGTCTTCGACACGCACCTGCACGCCGACCACCTGAGCGGTGCCCGGGCGCTGGCCGAGGCGACCGGCGCCGTCGTCCACCTCAACCCCGCCGACACCTTCGACTTCGGCTACGAGCCTGTCCACGACGGCGACCGCTACGACCTGCCGAACGGCGTCAGCCTCGTCGTGGGGGCGATGCACACG
>JAKACF010000121.1 GCA_021821585.1 Actinomycetes bacterium | reverse complement strand
CGGCGAGCCCAGCGCCTTCTCCGCCCGTTGGGTGCGAAGCGCCTGCCCTAGCCGGTGGTTGGCGCCCTCCGACAGCCTCGCCACCTGCCGGTCGAGGTCGGCCCGCTCGTCGTAGAGGAGACCCGGGCGTAGAGACCGAGCCCAGAGGCTGTTTCGAGCGCGGCATCGGGAGCGACCACGACCGTGCGCTGGTTCACCCGGACCGCAGGCACGGGGAGCGTCCCGGCGTGGAACCAGTTGTAGGCGGTCTGGGGGTGGATCCCCTCCGACGTGCCCACTCAGTCAGGTTCACCTTGCCAGGTAATCACTCGAACGTGTGAACGTGGTGTATCGCTGACTAATTGGGCAGCGGTTCAGAACCCCTGGCAGTGCGATCCTTCAAGACATCGGAAACGGATGTCGCGAGACAGCCGGCGACCGTCGCGCCGACACCCACGACCGGATCCGCCGCGACAAGGTCGACCGAAGGGCCGGGTGACGCTCCAGGTGGACGGGAGGATGCACCACATCGCGCTCAGCCGAACCCTCGCGGGAACCCGCATCGTCATGCTCGTCCACGACCTGTCGGTCCGCGTCGTCGATGCCGCGCGACCGGCGAGCTGCTCCGCGAGCTCGAGATCGATCCGTCACGGGACTATCAGCCGCCCGGCGAGCCTCCTGGCCCGAAGCCGAGGGCGAAGCGGCCGAGTTGAGGGTTCGGAATGTTTCCGATGTCTCGCGACATCACACGGCACCCCCGGCAGGATTCGAACCTGCGTGAAACGGATTAGAAGTCCGTTGCCTCATCCACTCGGCCACGGGGGCTCGCATCCATTCTGCCGCCCCGGGGCGGGTTGAGCGGGCGGGATGCCTTGTGCGGCTCTGTCCGCTCGGCAAGACTGCAGGCACCCGGGTCGGGGGGCTCGGTCGGAGAGAGCGGGGGGCGGACCGTGAGCATCCGGGTGGAGATCGGCATCGACTGTGCCGATCCGGTTCGCCTCGCCCCCTTCTGGGCGCGGGCACTCGGCTACAGCGTCGGTCAGCTCGGCGACGACGGGACCTATCTCGATCTCCGGCCTGCGAAGAGGGGCCAGCCGGTGATCTACTTCCAGCGGGTCCCTGAGGTAAAGCGGGTGAAGAACCGGCTGCACCTCGACCTGTGGACCCGCCAGCCCGATCGGGAGGTCACGAGACTCGTCGCCCTCGGGGCGTCGTCGGTCGGCGACCCGATCGAGGACGCGAGCGGGAACTGGTGGCAGGTCATGTCCGACCCGGAGGGAAACGAGTTCTGCGTCTGCCGGGAGCACCGGTGACAGCACGGCGCCGCCACGGGGCCCGGGCGAGAGTCGAACGGCCCTAATAGCTGGGAGGGTCCGGCGCGACGATGTGGTAATGGAGGAGTCCGAGCCGACCCTGCATGCGCCCGGAGCCGCAGCGAACGAGCGGATCGAGGCCCGGCTGTTGCGCTGGGATGCGGCGCTCCGACGCTCGAGCGCGGGACTGCAACGGGCACAGGCCGCCCGCGAGCGCGCGGAGGCGGCTCGCAACCGGGCAGAGTCCGCTCGCCGCCGAGCCGAGGACCTGCTCGCGGCCTTCGTCGAGAGTCGGGAACCGGGCGAGCCCGGCTCTGCGTCGCACGGGACGAACCGGGCGTACGTCGCCGAGGAGCGCGAGCGGATGGCCGACGCCCGCGAGTCCGAGGCCGACGAGCGTGAGCGGATCGCGGACGCCCGCGAGTCCGAGGCCGACGAACGCGAGCGGCTGGCCAACGCCCGGGAGACCGAGGCGAACGATCGGGAGCGCACCTTGGCCTTCTCCATCGAGCACGGGTCGATGTCGACCGACGAGGTGGCGGAGAACCTGGAGTCGCTGCGCGCCAAGGCCGCCGAGATCGCGGAGCTCATGGCCGACGAGGCCGAGACGTACGCGACCTATCTCGAGGACAGCACCACCCGGGGAGACCTCGAACGCCGTATGAGGATCGCCGAGACCGAACGGGAGATCGCCCGGGTCGAGAGGCGGAACGCCGCCCGCCTGCGCCAGCCGGGTGCCCGCTACCGCCAGCTGGAACATCTTCCTTCGCTCGTCGCCGGGCAGCCGGAGGACTCCCCTGCCACCGACGGCGACGGCTCGACCGGCAGCCGGCCGGGCTGACCCTCGGCATACGGGACCGACCCGCCGCCGTCGCTGGCGACGCCAGGGTGCGCACCGCGCCCTGGCAGCTGGCACTCGTTCCCCGTTGCCTGCCGGCGCCGCCGGTCCCGGCGTGCCGTGCATGCATTCGGGGAGTTGGCAGCACAGCTCCGGGAGCCGCTGGCCTCGACAGAGGCTGACGACGATGACCTACGAGGTGGGCGGGCTGGTCCTCTCCCTTCACGAAGGCGGAGACCCACCACGTGGTGTCCTGTCGCGGCGAGATCGACCTCTCCAACGCGAGCACCGTCCGCGACCGGCTGCTCGCCGTCGCAGGGTCTACGGACGACCGGTCCCGCTGCCGCTCAGCCGTCAACGCGGCGGCAGGGAGTCGTCACCCCTCAGAGCTGTTTGGCCGACCTGTGGTCCCCTCGGACCGCGACGGCACGCACCGAATGCCCGGGGCCGACGGCGATCGTGACGCCGCCCGGCCGCACGTCGACCCGTACCGGGGTGATCCGCAGCCCCGGACGCGTGACGTAGGAAGGCCCGAGCTCGCCGCCGTACTGGCTGATCCTCGGCGAGTATCCCTGCGTCGTGAGCACCCAGACGAGGCCGAGCAGGAGGCGGCGGTCGTGATACCCCATACCGGGCGCCGAGATCGTGAGGGCGATCGGTTGGGCGGCGAGCCGGTGCGTGATCTGCCGGTCGGCTGCAGCCACGACGTGGACGTAGGCGGCGTCGGCCACCGCCGGGAACTGGGAAGCGGACCCCGATGTGGCCGCTGACGTCGCCACGGCGAACCCGGCGACCGCGAGCATCCCGAGCGCACGCACCAGGGCTCCCCCGCTCGAGCGGAGCGCACCTGATCCCGCCGGCTCGGGGCGGTTCGGCCGACGGACGGGTGATCTCCCGGACAGGGCAGCGAGCAACCGCTTCCCGGCGACGGCGAGCGCGCCCGCCACCGCCATCCAGCACACGAGGCCGACCGGGAACATGACGATCATCAGGTAGTTGAGGGTGTCGAGCGGGCTCGGCGCCACCGGGATGCCGCCGACGGAGAGGTTGGCATAGGTCGCCACGGCGCCCGCGCTGGCAATCAGGCTGATCGCCGCAAGGGCCGCAACCGGGCGCGACCTGAGCGGCCGGATGGCGGCGGCCATGGCGGCGACGGTCACCGCCAGCACGACGCCGCCGACCACGGCCGATCTGGAGCTGATCACGTTGAGGTCGAGCAGGGACTCGAGCGGTGTCCGCCACAGCGGAGGCAGGCCGGCCGAGGCCGCCAGCGCCCGCAGCCCGAAGCCGGGACCGGTCAGCCGGCCGGTGGCCGCCTGGCCGTGCAGCAGCGCCGTGAGGTTGCCGGCGGACGAGCTGAACTGCTGATAGAGCGGCGCCGCCCAGCAGACCGCCCCCGACGCAAGCCCGATCCACGCCCATTGGTAGCCGGAGCGGTGCAGGCGGCTGTCGGTGAGACCGACCACCAGGCCGACCACGGCGAGCGCGACCGCCGGCAGCGCGAACAGCAGGTGAGCCTGGGTGGCGACCGACGCCGTGCAGACGAGCGCCGGCCACCAGGCACGGTGGCCGGCCAGCACCGCCCAGCCCGTGGCGAGGGCCGCGATGAAGAACACGACGCCGAACCACGGGTTCCAGGAGGGCTGCAGGGCGACCTCCGGCATCCAGGCCACGGTGCCGAGGACGACCGCGCTGGCGGCCAGGCTGCCGACGGCGCCGCCGGCCGACCACGCCGCCTCGATCGCGATCGAGGCGGCGGCCATGCACCACAGCGCCGACCCCCACGCCAGCCCGTGGGTCGGATCGAGATGCTCCGGCACGGTGAGCAGCCAGTACTCGAGAGGGCCGGGGTCGAAGATCCCCGCCCCGAGCCTCGTCGCCTGGCCGACCAGCGGAGCGTGGGCGGTCAGCACGTCCCACGCCCGCAGGGCGATGGCACTGGCGTCGGATACGGGCTGCCAGTCGTGGACCCACAGCCACCGCAGTGCCCAGAGAAACGGCATCCAGGCGGCCAGATGGGCCATCGCCCGGGCCGCCGTCCGGCCCGACACGCCCCGCAGCCGTGTCCCGACCAGCGTGGGGCGCGCCGATCTCGAGCCGTCGAGCGTCGGCGCCGCCGGCTCAACTGGCCCTTGCGTGAGAACCGAATCCATCAGGCCGGCGACCCCCGTCCCCTACGACTGGTGCGGGCGGTTACCTGCCCTCGCCAGCCGACACATCCAAGCCCCCGGATGTGGTGCGCCCCCTGGGACTCGAACCCAGAACCTGCGGATTAAGAGTCCGTTGCTCTGCCAAATTGAGCTAGAGGCGCGTGCTCCGGCCAGAGACACTAGCCGCTCGCGGGCACCCCGCGGGCGGGCCGGTCCCGCTGGCGCGGGCACTGGGGTGACCGAGGGGACTCGAACCCCCGACATTCGGGACCACAACCCGACGCTCTACCAACTGAGCTACGGCCACCATGGCTGGGACCGGGGAGCCGGTCGCCGACCCCTCCAGCATGACACATCAGGCGCGGGCCGAGGCCACCCGGCGGACGGCCTCCACGTCCCGGCGCATCTGCGCGATCAACTCGTCGCTGCTCGCGAAGCGCTCCTGGCCCCTCACTGCGCTCCCCACCCCCACCCGCACCCGCTGGCGGTACAGGTCGCCGGAGAAGTCGAGGACGTAGGCCTCGACGAGGCGCGCCCCGTGCTCGCCGTAGTAGGTCGGCCGGCCACCGATCGAGACCGCCGCCAGGCGGCGGGTCCCGCCCGAGTCCTCGAGCCACCCCTCGTAGACGCCGTCGGGGGGGAGGTCCGCCTCGGAGTCGTCGAGCTCGACGTTCGCCGTCGGGAAGCCGAGCTCCCGGCCCCGCTTGTCTCCGGGGACGACGACGCCGGTGAGCACGGTGTGGGTCACGGGCACACGCTACCGAGCCGGTCCGGGTGAGGCAGATAGCCTGCCCCCCGGTGGCACGGCATCTCCTCCCTGACCTCCCCCGAGCGGTGACCCTGCGCGAGGTCGGCCCGCGCGACGGCCTGCAGGGAGAGGCCCCCCTGCCACCGGTGGTGCGGGCCGAGCTGGCAGCGTCGCTCGTCGAGGCGGGGGCGCGCAGGCTCGAGGTGGCGAGCTTCGTCTCCGAGCGTGCGGTCCCGGCGATGGCGGGCGCAGCCGAGGTGGTCCGCCGGCTCGAGGAGCTCGGGGGACGGCGGCTCGGCGTCGTCGTGGCCGCTCTCGTCCCGAATCTGAGAGGAGCGCTCTCGGCCCTCGACTGCGGCGTGGACGAGCTCACGGTCACCGTCGCCGCCAGCCCCGCCTACAACGAGCGGAACGTGAGGCGGACGATCGACGAGTCGGTCGAGGAGATCGGCCGGGTCGTCTCGCGGGCTGCCGAGCACCAGGTGCCCGTGGACGCCGTCGTCTCCTGCGCCTTCGGCTCACCCTACGAGGGCGAGATCCCCGCGGCGGAGGTCGCGCGGCTCTGCGGGCGCCTCGTCGCCCTCGGAGCAGAGGCCATCACCCTCGCCGACACGACCGGGATGGCGACGCCGGGGGTGCTCGCCGGGGTCGTCGGGGCACTCGACGAGGCCGGCCTCGGTCTCGAGCCGGGCCTCCACCTGCACGAGACGAGGGGGACGGCGCTCGTGAACGCCTACGCCGCCCTCGCCATCGGCCTCACACGCTTCGACACCTCCGTCGCCGGGCTCGGCGGGTCGCCGTTCGCGGCGGGCGCCGGGGGGAACCTGTCGACCGAGGACTTCGTCTCGTTCCTCGACGCTCTCGGGATCGAGCACGGCTACGACCTCGGCGCGCTCGTCCAGATCTCCGCCGCCCTGTGCGAGCGGCTCGGCCGGGAGCCGGCGAGCAAGGTGCGCAGCGCCAACGTGAAGGCCGCGGGCAGGTAGGCAATACTGCGTCCATGTCGGCACGATCTGGCCCGTCGGCGGGCTTTCGGACCAGGGCCACGGATCACCTCGCGGTGGCGGTGGGGACGACGAAGGGCCTCTTTCTCATCTCCGACGGCGTGGCCGACGGACCGTGGTTCAAAGGGCGGGAGGTGCCGGCCTTCGTGCAGGTGGGCGCCACCTACCTGGCGGCCACCACCGACCCGCGCTTTGGCCCCTGGGTGGCGCTCAGCACCGACGGCGGAGCGACCTGGTCGGAGCCCTCCGCCCGCCCGGTCGCCTTCCCCGAGGAGGCGGGCGCCTCGGTCGCCCGGATCTGGCAGCTGCACTTCGACGCCCGCAGCGCCGACGGCGACCCGGTCGTGATGGCCGGGGTCGAGCCGGCCGCCCTCTTCACATCCTCGGACCTCGGCGGCTCCTTCCGGCTGGCCGACTCGCTCTGGTCGCACCCCCACCGCCCGCTTTGGGAGCCGGGGGGCGGCGGGCTCGGCCTGCACACGATCCTGACCCACGGGGACCGCCCGTCGCGCATCCTCGTCGGCATCTCGACCGGCGGCGTCTACCGCTCCGACGACGACGGGGCCAGCTGGACGCCGAAGAACAAGGGCATCAGCGCCGTCCACCTCCCGAACCCCGAGGTCGAGTTCGGCCAGTGCGTCCACAAGATCGCCGTCGACGCCGCCGGCCCCGACGCCCTCTGGCTCCAGAACCACTGGGGGATCTACCGGTCCGTCGACGCCGGGGACTCCTGGGAGAACGTCGGCTGGCCCGGCGAGGAGCGGGGCGTCGTCTCCGACTTCGGCTTCCCGATCGTCGCCCACCCCGTCGAACCGGCGACCGCCTACGTCTTCCCCCTCGAGTCGGACGAGTACCGCTGCTCGCCGGGGGGTGCCTGCCGGGTCTACCGCACGACCGACAGCGGGGCGAGCTGGGAGCCGCTCGGCAACGGGCTACCGGCCTCGCACGCCCACCTGACCGTCCTGCGGGACGCCTTCGACATCGGGCGCGAGCCTCCCTACCCCCTCGTGTTCGGCACCCGCACCGGCCAGGTGTACGCCTCCGCCGACGGCGGCGAGAACTGGCGCCTGTTCGTCGACTACCTGCCCCCGGTCCTGTGCACAAGGGTGCTCAGCTGAGTACCCGGGCGGCCCCCGAGCTGGTCCTGTTCGACTGCGACGGCGTGCTCGTCGACTCCGAGCGCATCGCGGTCCAGGTGGAGGTCGCCATCCTGTCCGAGCTCGGTTGGGAGGTGACGCCCGAGGAGATCGTCGAGCGATTCCTCGGCATCAGCGACGCCGACTACCTCGCCCAGGTGGAGACGCAGGTCGGCAGGGCGCTCGGCCCCGACTTCCTCGCCGAGATCGAGCCGCGCTACCGCGCCGCCTTCGAGCGCGAGCTCACCGCCGTGCCGGGCGTGGAGAGCCTGCTCGACACCCTCGCACAGGCCGGCATCAAGACGGCCGTGGCCTCGAGCGGCACCCCCGACAAGCTCCGCTTCACCCTCGGGCACACCGGGCTGTGGGAGCGCTTCGAGGGCCGGGTCTTCTCCGCCACCGAGGTCGAGAAGGGCAAACCGGCCCCCGACCTGTTCCTCCATGCGGCCCGCTCGCTCGGGGTCACCGAGGAGCGCTGCGTGGTCGTCGAGGACAGCCCGGCCGGGCTCGCCGGAGCGCTGGCGGCCGGGATGCGGGCCGTCGCCTACGCCGGCGGCCTCGTCCCCCTCGAGCGGCTGCGGCTGCCGGGCGTCGCCGTCGCCACCGACATGGGCGAGGTGGCCGAACAGCTCCTCGGGAGGCGGAGCGGGTGCGCACGCTGAGCGACCACAAGCTGCTCGTCGTGGACCACCCTGTCGTCGCCGACCGGCTCGGGCGCCTGCGCGACGGGGCGACCCCGCCGACCGCCTTCCGCCAGGTCGTCTCCGAGCTCTCCGCCCTCATCGCCTACGAGGCCCTGCGGGACCTCTCGCTCGAGACCACCCTCATCGACACGCCGGTGGCATCGGCCGTCCCCGCCGAGCGTGTCGCCGAGAACGTCCTCCTCGTCCCGGTGCTCCGAGCCGGGCTCGGCATGGTGCCCGCCATCCAGGAGCTGCTGCCCCGCTCCGACGTCGCCCACATCGGTCTCCGGCGCAACGAGGAGACCCTCGAGGCGGAGGTCTACCTGAACCGCCTGCCCGCCCGCCTGGCCGGCCGGCGCGTGGTCATCTGCGATCCCATGCTCGCCACCGGAGGCTCGCTCGCACAGTCGTGCGCCCTCGTGAAGGCGCACGGCGCGAGCAACCTGACGGCGCTCTGCCTGATCGCGTCGGAGCCGGGCCTGCGGCGCTTCCACGAGGCGCACCCCGACGTCCTCGTCGCCTGCGCAGCGGTCGACCCCGACCTCGACCACCGCGGCTTCATCGTGCCGGGGCTCGGCGACGCCGGCGACAGGCTGTTCGG
>JAKACF010000120.1 GCA_021821585.1 Actinomycetes bacterium | reverse complement strand
GACCTCCTTCGGCCGTCGGGGCTGGTGGACGTAGTCGAGCTCGACGTCGTCCAGCTCGACGAACTCGCCGTGGTAGCTGACCCGCTCGTCGGCGAGCAGCCGGCGGACCGCCTCCACGGTCTCGCGCATCGCCTGCAGCGGCTTGCGCCGCTCGATGCCCACCTTGCGGGCGAGGGGGTCCCACCAGGCGCCGATGCCGAGGACGACCCGGCCCGGCGCCAGGTCGTCGAGGGTGGAGAAGGTGGAGGCGAGCAGCGCCGGGTTCCGGGTCCAGTTGTTGACGACCCCCGAGCCGACGACGATCCGCTCGGTGACCGCGAGGAACGAGGCCATCGGCACCGTCGCCTCCCGCACGAGGCGGCTCTCGGCCTGCCAGACGGCGTGGAAGCCCTGCTCCTCGGCGTAGCGGGCGAACTCCATCCCCTGGCGGATCGGATGGGCGTCCTGCAGGTAGAGCGCGACCGGTGTCCTCACGCGACCGTCCTTTCTCGGGGGTCCCGGGGGCGCACTGTAGATGCGCCCCGCGGCTACTTCAACATTTCGTTGCAAGCTCGGAAGGGTCCGGAGGGGTGAAGCCGGGCGCGGCACCGGTCTATCGTCCTCACCACAAGGCCGTCGTCTCGAGGAGGTCTGTCGTGAGCACCGTCGCCGTCTGCCAGGTGGAGCTGCGCGTGGGCGAGCTCGCCGCCAACCGGGCGGCGGCCCTGTCCGCCATCGAGCAGGCAGCCGCATCAGGTGCCGAGCTCGTCGTCGTGCCCGAGCTCTCCGACTCCGGCTACGTCTTCTCCGACCCGGCCGAGGCGGCCGGCCTCGCCGAGCCGGCCGCCTCGAGCCTCACCCTCGAGGGCTGGGCGGAGGTCGCCCGTCGTCTCGGCGTCGTCGTCGTCGGCGGCTTCTGCGAGGCAGGCGCGCACGGCAGGCTCTACAACAGCGCCGCCCTCGTCGACGCCTCGGGGGTGCGCTCGGTCTACCGCAAGGCCCACCTGTGGGACCGGGAGAAGCTCGTCTTCACGCCCGGCGACGAGGCGCCCCCCGTCGTCGAGACGGCCGTCGGCCGGGTGGCGGTCATGATCTGCTACGACGTCGAGTTCCCCGAATGGGTGCGCACGGCGGCGCTCGCCGGGGCGGACCTCGTGGCCGTGCCGACGAACGAGCCGCTCGCCCCCCGCCCGGAGGGCGAGCGCCCGGCGGAGTACGTGAAGGCCCAGGCCGCCGCCGTGGCGAACGGCGTCTACGTGGCGCTCGCCGACCGGTGCGGCGCCGAGAGGGGCGTCTCGTGGGCGGGGGTCTCCTCGGTGATCGGCCCGGACGGCTACCCGGTCGTCGGCCCGCCCCTCAAGGAGAGCCCGACGGTGCTCGTCGCCACGATCGACGCGGCCCGGGCCCGGGACAAGCGCCTCGGCGAGCGCAACGACGTCTTCGGCGACCGCCGCGTCGAGCTCTACTTCTGAGCGGGGGAGCGATGAGCCGCCCGCTCACCTTCCTCTTCATGCCCGAGAGCGCGTACGGGCCGACCAATAACTGCATCGGGATCGGCGACCTGCTGCGCCGCGCCGGCCACCGTGTGGTCTTCGCCGCCGAGGCCTCCTGGAAGGGCAGGCTCGAGGCGCTCGGGTTCGAGGAGGACCTCGTCGACCTGGCCCCGAGCGAGGGAGGAGAGGTCGAGGCGGGCAAGTTCTGGACCGACTTCATCGCCGAGACGGCCCCGGTCTTCCGCCGGCCGACGATCGAGCAGATCGAGCACTTCGTGGCCCCGACGTGGGCGGCGCTCGTCGACGGCGCCCGCTTCTGCCAGGCCCAGCTCGAGGAGATCCTCGACCGGCACCGCCCGGACGCCGTCATCGAGGACAACGTCGTGGCCTTCCCGGCCCTCGTCACCGCCGGGGTGCCCTTCGTCCGGATCGTGTCGTGCAACCCTCTCGAGATGAAGGGCCCGGACGTGCCGCCGGCCTTCTCCGGCTACCCGACCGCGGACCGGGACGGCTGGGAGGAGTACCGGGCCGAGTACCGACGGGTGCTCTCCGAGCCGTGGGAGGACTTCAACGAGTGGGTGCGCTCGTGCGGAGCACCGGCGCTCGAGCCCCTCGAGTTCATCCACGAGTCGAGAGAGCTCAACCTCTACGTCTATCCCGAGGTCATCGACTACACCGACCGGCGTCCCCTCGGGGCGAGCTGGCACCGCCTCGAGTCCTCGGTCCGGGCCACCGAGCAGCCCTTCGAGCTCCCCGAGCCGGTGCGGGACGGCGGCGGCGCCCTCGTCTACCTCTCGCTCGGCTCCCTCGGCTCGGCCGACGTCGGGCTGATGAGCCGCCTCGTCGAGGTCCTCGCCACGACGCCGCACCGCTACATCGTGAGCAAGGGACCGCTGGCGGACCGCTACGAGCTCGCCGACAACATGTGGGGAGCGTCCCAGGTCCCCCAGACGACCGTGCTCCCCCTCGTCGACCTTGCCATCACCCACGGTGGCAACAACACGACGACCGAGTGCTTCCACTTCGCCACGCCCCAGGTCGTGCTGCCGCTGTTCTGGGACCAGTACGACAACGCCCAGCGCGTCGAGGAGACCGGCTTCGGCCGGAGGCTGTCGACCTACGACTTCGAAGAGGACGAGCTCGTGGCGGCGATCGACGGACTGCTCGGCGACGAGCCGCTGCGTCGGCGGATGGCGGCCGAGTCCGGGCGCATCCAGGCGGCCCGCGGGACGGCGACCGCTGCCCGCCTCATCGAGGAGGTGGCCCGGTCCTCGGTATGAGTGCGGCTCAGGCGCCGCCGGCCGAGGCGGCGTAGGCGTCGAGCCGCTGCAGCTCGTCCTCGTAGAGGGCCTTCATCACCTTCGGGGCGAAGAGGCGCTCGAAGATGCCGCCGATGCCGCCGGCGCCCTTCCAGGCGGTGTGCATGCGGACCCGGCAGGTGTCGCCTGCCGGGGTGACGGTGAAGGTCGTCACGAGGGAGGAGTTGGCGTCGGTCTCGACGAGCACCCGGCCCGGCTCGGGTTCGGAGACGGCCATGTGGTAGGGACGCGAGCGGCCGCCGGCGGTCACGCTGAACTCCACCTCGGTGCCCGCTCCGACACCACCGGCGACGACGCGGAAGCCGGAGAAGGCCGGCGGGAGGAAATGGTGGTGGTGCTCGGAATAGTCGGCGAGGTAGCCGTACACGCGCTCGGCGGGAGCGCGGACGGCCCGCTCGGCCGACACCTCGACGGTCGACATGACCCGTGCCTATCGCGCGAGGGGGGCGCTGTCCATTCACCGTTCGGGTGCGCCCTCATCGCGTGAGCTGCCCCCCCGATGCCGTCGAAGGTCTGCCAGCACCGAGGGCGAAGTACGGGACGCTGCCGTGCATCAGGACACGACTCTGAGCGTCGCCCCCGAGCACGTCCACGGGAGCCTCGGCGGCTGCGTCGCTCCCGGGCGAGCGAAGACCGGTTGTCCGGCAGATCTGCCCGCTGCGAGCCGACGGGCCGGTTACCGGGACGCTGCCCGGCGCCCGGCTGCCGGCGCCGCCGGCGTGGTGCCCCGAGCCGGTTCCCGACCCCGCCTCGCCGGCGTGGCGGCTGCCGTCCGGTCGCCCCCGTCGGCGTCGCGGTAGGGGGGCACACTGAGCAACCGGTCGACCGTGGTGAACCGGTAGCCGCGAGCGGAGAGCTCCGCCACGACGAGCTCGACCGCCCGGGCGGTGCTCGCCCGGTTCCCGCCTCTCGCATCGAAGCCGTCGTGGAAGATGAGGATGCTCCCGGGGCGCACCTTGGCGACGGCGCGCCGGGCGAGGCGCTCCGGCGAAGGTTGGAAGACCTCCAACACGTGGGCGAACTCGCCGGACACGAGCTGGAGGGACCGTTCCTGTGCGAGCGCGAACAGCGCCGGCGTACGGAGCAGCCACGGCGGGCGGAGGAGAAGGGGGCGGACCCCGAGCTCCCGTGCGATCACCTCCTCTGCCCGCCGCACCTCCTCGCGCAGCACGGCCCGCCCGACGCAGCGCTCGAACCGGTGGGAGTAGCCGTGGCTCCCGAGCACGTGGCCCTCGCGTAGGAGGCGACGGGCGGTCTCGGGATGACGCTCGACGCAGGCGCCGACGGCGAAGAAGGTGGCGACCGCGCCCGCCTCGGAGAGCGAGTCGGCGATGCGCGAGGTGTAGGGGTCGTTCGGGCCGTCGTCGAAGGTCAATGCGACGACGCGCTCTGTCGTCTCGCCACGGTAGGGGAACGGGCCGAGCCGCTGGGAGTAGGGGGACATGAACGTCCAGTAGGCCGCCGCCGACGCTGCCACCGCTCCGCCGGCCGCCAACTCGAGCACCGGACCTCTTCGAGCGGCCGCCTCGGGCATCAGATGAGGCTCGCCACGTACAGGCCCGTCCTGAACAGGACGACCCCGAGCGCGAGCGCGCTCGAGGCGAGGAGCAGCCGGACCGCTCTCGAGGCGGCAGAGGGTGGACGGTCGTCGCGGCGGAACGCCGGTGCCGTGCCGAGCAGCGGCCGGCCGGCCACCCGGTTCACCCAGTAGGCGAGGAGGTAGTAGACGAAGAAGGTGACGACGAGGTTGTAGGCGAGGCCCTGCTGCAGGCGGCGCGACGAGGTGAACGTGGGGTTGTGCCGGTCGAAGGCGACCGGGCCCTGCCGCTGCAGGCGGCGGAGCAGGTCGACCTCGTCCCCGCCCTGGGTGAGCTGGGTGTTGTAGCCGGGCCAGGCGTCCCGGCGGAAGGCGAGGTTCGTCGCCGTGACGTAGAAGACACGCCCGATCAGCCGGCGCCAGAGAGCGACGGAGCCGAACAGGACGCGCGGGTAGACGGTCGCCCAGAACGGGCTGGCACCGACGAAGCGGCACGGTCCGCCCACGGCCACGCTGGAGGGCTCCCGCCTGAGCGTGCGATCGATGCGGGTGAGCCAGCCCGGGTCGAAGGTGGTGTCGGCGTCGGTGGAGACGATGATCTCGCCGCGGGCGACCTCGGTGCCTCGCTGTCGAGCCCAGCAGACACCTGGCCGAGCCTCGTGGACGACGACGACACCGAAGGAGCAGGCGATGGCCGCCGTCCGGTCCGTGCTGTTGTTGTCGACGACGACCACCTCGACGGCACCGGCGAAGTCCTGCGCGGCGAGGGAGCGCAGGCAGTCGGGCAGGTACCGCTCCTCGTCGAGCGCGGGGATCACGACGCTGAAGCGTGGCCGCGTCTCGCCCGGCGTCGCAGGCCGATCCTCGTCCACTGTCCTCCCTCGGTCCGGCCTGTGCATCCGTGAGCAACGCGAACGGCCGGTAGGGTACTGGCCCCGGCGGGAAAAAGCTGCGCGGGCATCTCATGCCGGCCAGCACCTGGGACTCCCCACCAGGCCGGCCATCGCGAGCCCGGCACGGCCAGCGCCTCGAGCCCGCTTCGCCGGCCGTGGCGCGCCTCTCGTCATGGCTCGTGCCCACGCCGGCGGCAGAAGGCCCGCGATGCCCGTCGATGACCGCGCCTTGGCTGCTCCGTCTCTCGAACATGGGCCAGCATGCGGAACTCCGTTGCCGGGTGCGCGTCGTCGACCCGGCGGGGTCCGCCGTCGTCGAGCACCTGCTGGTGGGAGCAGGGCCGCCCGGGATCGCGGAGGTCGCAATCGTGGCGCGCCTCGCTCTCCGGGCCCGTCGGCTCGGTGCCGACGTCGTGGTCGAGGAGGCCTCGACGGAGATGGTCCAGCTGCTGGAGCTGGCCGGCCTACCCGTCGAGGTGGCGGGGCAGCCCGAAGGAAGGAAACAGGCGCTCGGGATCGAGGAAGTCGAGGAAGAAGCTCAGGGCGGCGATCCTCCCCTCTGACACCTCGAGCACCTGCAGCGCCCACGGCATGTAGCCACCCTTCGGGTCCCGGTGGTACTGGCCGAAGGCGGGGGAGCCGTTTGCCGAGGTCGCGAGCAGCCTCGACCCTCGGCACTCGCTCGGGCCCGGCTGCACCATCCAGGTGGCGATGTTCTCGGCGCCCTCGAGCCACAGCTCGAAGGGGGGCATCGACTGGACGGCGTCCTCGTGCAGCAGCTCGACGAGGGCCTCGACGTCGTAGCGCTCGAAGGCGTCGACGTATCGCCGCAGCAACGCCTCGCCGGCCTCCCCGAGCGGCTCGGGATGCGGTCCGGGGGGCAGGGCGCCCAGGGTGGCCCGGGCCCGCTGGAGGGCGCTGTTCACCGAGGCGACCGAGCTCTCGAGCAGCTCGGCCGCCTCGGCGGCCGGCCATCGGAGCACCTCGCAGAGGATCAGCACCGCTCGCTGGCGGGGGGCCAGGTGCTGGAGGGCGGCGACGAAGGCCAGCCGGACCGACTCGCGGTACTCGGCGATGTCGGCGGGGTCCGTGCTGTCCGGCCCTGCCTGTCGGTCCGAGATCGGCGTGACCCACGTCGCCTCGGGGAGCAGGGGGCCGATCAGGGACTCGTCGGGGGGCGAGGACGGCCCCATCTCCATCGGCCGGGCCCGGCGCTGGACCTGTCGGCTCATGTCGATGCAGACGTTGGTGGCGATGCGGTACAGCCATGTCCGGACGCTCGAGCGCCCCTCGAAGCCCTCGGCGTGCCGCCAGGCGCGCAGCATGGTCTCCTGCACCGCGTCCTCGGCCTCGAAGCCCGAGCCGAGCATCCGGTAGCAGTAGGCGGTGAGCTCGCGGCGATACGGCTCGAGGGTCAGGGTGCCTGCGACGGCAGACTCCACCACGGCGCCGATGCTACTGAGGTCTGTGGACTCCGGCCCGCCCCGGTGCGTCCGGCTCGGCGGACCGGCTCGCTCCGGGTGCTCGCCAGTACGGCGTGGCGGATGGTTCGGCCTCTTCCGAGCGCAAGGAATTCGGCTCTGCTCTGCCCGTGCCGGTGGAACGGTCGATCCCGTGGCGAGCGAGAGTGCATCTCGAACGTCTCGTGCAGCAGAATGGAGCCAGACGGTTGCGTCGCTCGTCCGCAGCAAGGAGGTCGCCGACGGGCGTGCCGGCTCCGACCGACCGCCGGTCGAGACCCGGTGCGACCGGAGTTGCGGAGCCGGCGTGACGAGGGCGACGGCACGGAGGGGAGGGCGTCAGTGTCTGCCGAGGAGGTCGACGGCTACCTGAGGGGGATCGATGAGCCGGAGCGTCGCACCCTGCAGCAGCTGCGCGAGTCGATCCTGAAGGTGATCCCCGATGCCGAGGAGGGCATCTCCTACGGGATGCCGGCCTTCCGAGTGCAGGGCAAGGTCGTTGCAGGATTCGCCGCCTTCAAGAACCATCTGAGCTACCTGCCCCACAGCGGTTCCGTGCTCGACCGGCTCGGCGACGACCTCGCCGGCTACTCGATGACCAAGGGCTCCTTGCACTTTGCCATCGACGAACCGCTCCCCGACAGGTTGGTCGAGCGGCTCATCTCGGTCCGCCTCTCCCTGGAGGACCGCTGACGCCACGGCGGCTCGGCGACCCGCGCAGCTGTCCGAGCCACCGGCGAAGGCGCAGGTGAGCGCCGGCGCGGTCGAGGCCTACGTCGGGTCGGCCGCGGATCGGCCGCCCGCGTCCGGGGCGACGAGCTGGTAGCCGATTCCCGGACGCGTCCGGAGCATCGTGCCGTCGTCGTCGCCGAGCTTTCGCCGCAGCCGGTAGGCGTACTCGCGCAGGTACTGGGTCTCGCGCACGTAGCCCGGCCCCCAGACGGCCGAGAGGATCATGTGCTGGGTGCAGACCCGCCCTTCGTTGCGGGCCAGGTAGGCGAGGAAGGCGAACTCGCGGCGGGTGAGCTCGATCGGACGGCCCTCCAACCATGCCTCGAGGTGCAGCTGGTCCAGCCGGAGCGGGCCCACCTCGATCACCTCGGACGGCTCGGCCTGCTCGGCACCGGCGGCACGGTCCGCTCTCCGCAGCGCCACCCTGAGGCGCGCCTGCAGCTCGCCCATCGAGAAGGGCTTGGTGACGTAGTCGTCGGCGCCGGAGTCGAGCGCCTCGATCTTGCGGTCCTCGGTGGCGTCGGCCGAGAGGACGATCACCGGCACGTCGGTCCACTCCCGCAAGCGGCGACAGATCTCGACCCCGTCCATGTCGGGCAAGCCGAGATCGAGCACCACGGCGGCTGGGGAGCGCAGCGCTGCCTCGCTCAGGCCGGACACGCCGCTCGCCGCCAGGACGACGTCGTAGCCGAGCGCGCCGAGCGCGATCTTCATCACGCGCCGCAGTGCCGGGTCGTCGTCGATCACGAGGACGGTGCCGGTGCTCACGTGTCGCCCCCGACCGCCTGGCCGAGCACGGGCCGGCTCGAGGCGGCGAGATCGACGAGGATGCGGGTCCCCGTCCCGGCCGTCTCGTCGATCGAGATGGAGGCGCCCTGTGCCTCGAGGAACGCCCTCGCGATGGAGAGCCCGAGACCCGTGCCTCCCGAGGGGCGGGCGCCCGGTCCGTGCCCCTGCTCGAAGAGGCGGAACACCCGCGAGCGGTCCTCCGGACGGATTCCCGGGCCCTCGTCGGCGACGGCGATCCTGACCGCCTGCCCGCTCGGAGCCGGCGCCGCCGACACCACCACCTCGGCGCCGGGCGGCGAGTAGCGGACGGCGTTCTCGAGGACGTTGACGAGGGCCTCGACGA
>JAKACF010000119.1 GCA_021821585.1 Actinomycetes bacterium | reverse complement strand
CACCCGGCATCCGGGTCGTCGTCCTCGAGCGGGAGGTGGCCGGCTTCGGCGCCTCGGGCCGGAACGGGGGCTGGTGCTCCGCCCTCTTCGCCGCCTCGGACGCCCGGCTGGCGCGGGAGTTCGGCCCGGACCCCATGCACGCCATGCGGCGGGCGATGCAGGACACCGTCGACGAGGTCGGCCGCGTCGTGGCCGACGAGCAGATCGACTGCTCGTACCGAAAGAGCGGGACGGTGAGCGCCGCCCGCTCGGCCGCCCAGCTGCAGGCTCTCCGCGCCGAGCTCGACGAGGCCCGCTCGCTCGGCATCCCCGAGGAGGACCTCCGCTTCGTCGACGCAGCCGAGGCCTCGCGGATGATGAGGGCGACGTCCGTGCGCGGCGCCCTCTACACGCCCCACTGCGCGGCCCTGCACCCCGCCCGGCTGGCGAGGGGCCTGGCCTCCGCCGTCGAGCGGGCCGGCGTCCAGCTGTACGAGCAGACCGAGGTGACCGCCGTGCACCCGGGCGAGAAGCCGTTCGTCCTCACGACACGGGGCAAGGTGACAGCCGAGACGGTCGTGCTCGCCACCGAGGGCTACACCGTCCGGCTGCCCGGGCACGAGCGGGACGTCGTGCCCCTCTACTCGCTGATGGTCGCCACCGAGCCCCTCGGCGAGCGCGTCGCCGAGCTCGGCGAGGCGGTGGCGAAGGGCGCCACCTTCACCGACGGCAGGCACCTCCTCATCTACGGCCAGGTGACCGGGGACGGCCGCCTCGCCTTCGGGGGGCGAGGCGCCCCGTACCACTACAACTCCGACATCCGGGACGCCTACGACCGCAACAGCCGGATGCACGCCCTCCTCGAGAGATCGATCCGGGAGCTCTTCCCGGCCCTCGCCGGCGTCGCCATCACCCACCGCTGGGGCGGACCCCTCGGCGTGCCGCGGGACTGGTTCCCGACCGTCCGCCTCGACCGCCACAGCGGGCTCGCCCAGGCGGGGGGCTACGTCGGCGACGGCGTCGGGACGACCAACCTGGCCGGCCGCACCCTCGCCGACCTCGTCACCGGCACCGACAGCGACCTCCTCTCGCTCCCCTGGGTCGGCCACGCGAGCCGGCCCTGGGAGCCCGAGCCGCTCCGCTGGCTCGGGGTCAACGCCGGCCTCAAGGCCATGCAGGCGGCCGACGCCCTCGAGGCGCGAAGCGGCCGGCCCTCGCGGATCGCCGCCGCGCTCGGCCGGGTCACCGGCGGCTGAACGCCCCCTCCCCCGAGCATCCGCGGCCTCGGAGGTCCGAGGCCGCCCCGCACGAGGTGACCGGCGGGCTGCCGCCCGGCCTCCCGCCGCCGGAGCGGGGTCGGCCGACCCGGGAGAGACGGGCGGCGCCGGTCACACGGCCCTGATCGCCTTCTCGATCACGTCGAGGCCCTCGAGGAGGAGGTCCTCGCCGATGACGAGCGGAGGCAGGATCCGCACGACGTTGTCGAAGGTCCCGGCCTTGAGGGCGATGACGCCCTCCTCGTGGCAGCGGGCGAGCACCCGTGAGGCGGCCGCCGGGTCCGGCGTCTTGCGGCCGCGGTCCGAGACGAACTCGACGGCCGCCATCGCGCCGGCCACGCGGACGTCGCCGACCGGCTGGCACTCCTCGAGGAGCGGGCGGAGCTTCTCGGAGAAGGTCTCGCCGATGCGCTGGGCCTTCTCGACGAGGCCGCCGCGCTCCACCTCCTCGATGGCGGCGAGGGCCGCCGCGCAGGCGACCGGGTTGCCCCCGAAGGTCGAGCCGAGGCCGCCCGGGTGGACGGAGTCCATGAGGTCGGCCCGCCCCGTCACCCCGGCGATCGGCATCCCGCCGCCGAGGCCCTTCGCCGTCGTCACGATGTCGGGGACGATGCCCGAGTGCTCGCTGGCGAACCACCGGCCGGTCCGGGCGAAGCCCGCCTGCACCTCGTCGGCGACGAAGACGATGCCGTGCTCGGCGCAGTACTGCGAGAGCGACTGGAGGAAGCCGTCGCCCGGGACGATCACGCCGCCCTCGCCGAGGACAGGCTCGATGACGAGCGCCGCGATCCGGTCACCGCCGATCTGGCGGTCCATCGCCGTGATGGCGGCCTCGGCGCAGGCCGGCCCGCACTCCTCGTAGGAGGCGCCGGCCGAGCAACGGTAGGGGTAGGAGTACGGGAGCCGGTAGACCTCGGGGGCGAGCGGGCCGAAGGTGCGCTTGTAGGGCGCAGCCTTCGCCGTGAGGCTCATGCCCATGAGCGTCCTGCCGTGGAAGGCGTGGTCGAAGGCGACGACGGCCTGGCGGCCGGTCGCCGACCGGGCGACCTTGACGGCGTTCTCGACCGCCTCGGCCCCGGAGTTGAGGAAGAAGCTCCGGCGCTCGAGGTCGCCGGGGACGAGCGAGTTGAGCTTCTCCGCCAGGGCGACGTAGCCCTCGTACGGCGTGACCTGGAAGCAGGTGTGGGTGAAGGCGTCCGCCTGCTCGGCAACGGCGGCCGCCACGAGCGGGGCGCTCGATCCTACGTTCAGGACGGCGATGCCGGCGCCGAGGTCGATGAAGGAGTTCCCGTCGACGTCGACCACGACGCCGCCGGACGCCTTGGCGGCGAAGACCGGCATCGTCCCTCCCACCCCAGCGGGAACCGCTGCCCGGCGGCGCTCCATCAGCTCGCGCGAGCGCGGGCCGGGGATCTCGGTGACAAGCGACCGGCGCTGGGGTACCTCTGCCACGGACTGCTCCTTCCTCGTGAACGTCTCGAAAGTCCCGGAATTCCTCGGAATCGGTTGTCTTCCAGCCTAGTGACTACGGATTCCATTGACAATGAGGTGCGGCGATGTGACAATGAGCGGAACCCGGCTCGTAGCCGAGCGACGCGGCTCAGTGTAGGAAACACCGACCTGACGAGGAAAGGGAGCGGACTCCGGGAATGGCAGGCGGCAACAGCTCGAGCGGCGCTCGACTCCACCTGGGCAACGGGAGCTCCCCGGGGACCCGCAAGGCGCGCGCCGCCGTCCCCTTGGACGACGTCTCCCGCCAGCTCGTCGAGGCGCTCCAGCACGACGGCCGGCGCTCCTATGCCGCCCTCGCCCAGGATGTCGGCCTCTCGGAGGCCGCCGTCCGCCAGCGGGTGAAGCGCCTCCTCGACGAGGGGGTCATGCAGATCGTGGCGGTGACCGATCCGATGACGGTCGGCTTCTCCCGCCAGGCGATGGTGGGCATCAAGGCCCAGGGGGACCTCCGGGCCATCGCCGAGCAGCTCTCGAACCTGGCGGAGCTGGAGTATGTCGTGCTCTGCGCCGGCTCCTTCGACCTGTTGATCGAGCTCGTCTGCGAGGACGACGAGCACCTGCTCCGCCTCCTCGACGAGTCGATCCGGACGATCGAGGGCGTCCGCGACACCGAGACCTTCGTCTACCTGCGCCTCGTGAAGCAGACCTACGCCTGGGGCACGCGCTGAGACCCCCCGGCTCACCGACGAACCAACAAGAAGGAATGATGACTGAGCAGACCGGCAACCAGATCGAGGACCAGCCACTCGCCTCGGGGGGAGGCAGCGGTCGTCACGACGAGCTGAACAAGGAGGCCCGCGAGCACCTCTGGCTCCACTTCAGCCAGATGGGCAGCTACCGCGAGGGCCACGAGATCCCGATCATCGAGCGTGGCGAGGGTGCCTACGTCTACGACGCCAGGGGCAAGCGCTACCTCGACGGGCTCTCCGGCCTCTTCGTCGTCCAGGTCGGCCACGGCCGGGCCGAGCTCGCCGAGGCGGCGAGGGCCCAGGCCGAGAAGCTCGCCTACTTCCCGCTGTGGTCCTACGCCCACCCCGCCAGCGTCGAGCTCGCCGAGCGCCTGAGCGGCTACACGCCGGGTGAGCTGAACCGGGTCTTCTTCACCACCGGCGGCAGCGAGGCGGTCGAGTCGGCCTGGAAGCTCGCCCGCCAGTACTTCAAGACGATCGGCGAGCCCTCCCGCTACAAGGTCATCAGCCGCTCGATCGCCTACCACGGCACGACCCTCGGCGCCCTCTCGATCACGGGCATCCCCGAGGCCCGCCAGCCGTTCGAGCCGCTCGTCCCCGGCGCCCGCAAGGCGATGAACACCAACCGCTACCGGTGCCTCGACTGCTCCAACCTCGACCACTGCACGCTGCGGTGCGCCGACTCGATCGAGCAGGTGATCGAGTTCGAGGGCCCCGAGACGGTGGCCGCCGTCTACGTGGAGCCCGTCCAGAACTCCGGCGGCTGCTTCCCGCCGCCCGAGGGCTACCTCGAGCGTGTGCGCGAGATCTGCGACCGTCACGGAGTCCTCATGGTCTCCGACGAGGTGATCTGCGCCTTCGGACGTCTCGGCGAGATGTTCGCCTGCAACCGGTACGGCTACGAGCCGGACATCATCACCTGCGCCAAGGGCATGACGAGCGGCTACTCGCCGATCGGGGCGATGATCGCCCAGGACCGGCTGATGGAGCCGTTCTTGAAGGGCTCGACGAGCTTCGCCCACGGCATCACCTTCGGCGGGCACCCCGTCTCCTCCGCCGTCGCCCTCGCCAACCTCGACCTGTTCGAGCGTGAGGGGATCCTCGAGCACGTCCGCAAGAACGAGGACGCCTTCCGCTCGACCCTCGAGAGGCTCACCGACCTGCCGATGGTCGGAGAGGTCCGGGGAGCCGGCTACTTCTACGGCATCGAGCTCGTGAAGGACAAGCAGACCAAGGAGACCTTCGAGGGCGAGGAGGCGGACCGGCTGCTCCGTGGCTTCCTCTCCCCCGCCCTGTTCGACGCCGGCCTCATCTGCCGGGCGGACGACCGGGGAGACCCGGTCATCCAGCTCGCGCCGCCGCTCATCTGCGGCCAGGAGCAGTTCGACGAGATCGAGTCCATCCTTCGCTCCGTGCTCGAGGAGACCTGGAACAAGCTCTGACCGGATCTGCCCCTGCGAAGGCGCGCCTTCACGCCTTCGCATGAGACACTCGGGGTGACAGAAGAAGAGACGCCGTCGCGGGGGCAGGCCGACATGTCAGACGAGGAAGAGGACGAGGGGCCCGACTCGTTCGCGGTCGCCGCCTCGGCGGGCGAGGAGGGGGTCGTCCCCTGGGCGTCGGTCCCCCGGCTCCGCCAGCGCGCTCTCGGCCCGCTCGCCGCCTTCGGCTCCCCCCAGCCGGGCGGGCGGAGCCCGGGCCGGTGGTCGGTCCTCTGGAGCGTTCTCGCCGGCCTGTTCGCGGTCAACGTCACCCTCACGATCTTCGCCGTCGCCATCGGCCGGGTGGCGCACGGCTTCCACACGAGCGCCAACTCGGTCACCTGGGTCGTGACGGCGCCGCTGCTGTGCTTCGGTGTCGCCGCCCCGGCGCTCGGACGGGTCGGCGACCGCCTCGGTCACCGGCGCGTCTACCTCGCCGGCACGGGGCTGAGCGCCCTCTCGGCCCTCGGGACGGCCCTGGCGCCCTCGCTCGGCCTGCTCATCCTCGCGAGGGCCCTGTCGGGCGTGGTGGGAGCGGCCACCGGCTCGGCCTCGATGGCCCTCATCTTCCGCGCCTTCCGTCACGAGGACCGGGTGAAGGCGATGGGCTGGTGGTCGCTCGTCGGTGCGGGCGGGCCGGTCGTCGGCGTCGTCCTCGGCGGCGTCCTCATCCAGCACTTCGGCTGGCGCTCGCTGTTCGTCGCCCAGGCGCTGCTCGTCGTGGCAGCGCTCGCGTGGGGACTCGGCGTGCTCCCCGAGACCGAGCGGGGCAGGTCCGGCTCGTTCGACTGGGCGGGCGCCGCCGCCGTCACCGTGGCGAGCCTCGGCCTCCTGCTCGGGTTGAACGAGGGCCCCTCGTCGGGATGGGCGTCACCGCTCGTGGTCGGCTCCTTCGCCGTCGTGCCGGTCGGACTCGGGCTGTTCGTCCGCGCCGAACGCCGGGCCAGCCAGCCCCTCCTGCCCCTGCACCTGCTCCGGCGACCGAACTTCTCCTTCGCCATCGGCAACCAGCTGGCGGCCAACTTCACCTACATGGGCGGGTTCATCCTCACCCCGCTGCTGCTCGAACGGGTCTACCGCTTCAACACCGAGACGACCGGGCTCACCGTCATCGCCCGACCGCTCGTCTTCTCCCTCGTGGCCCCGGGTGCCGGCTACCTCGCCTCACGGGTGGGAAACCGCCCGACCGCCGTGGTCGGCGGGGTCGTCCTCACCGGCTCCATGCTCGCCTTCGCCGGGGTCTCGCCCGCCTCCGGGGTCGGGCTCGTCATCGTGGCCCTCGGCCTGTCGGGCCTGGCTCTCGGCCTGTCCGCACCGGCCGTGGCGGCGAGCGTCGCCAACTCGGTCGGAAACCGGGACCTCGGCGTGGCGAGCTCCGCCCAGCAGCTCGTGAGCCAGCTCGGCACCGTCGCCGGCATCCAGGTGCTCCAGACCGTGCAGGCGGGAGCGGCCGGGCACGCGCACGGACGGCTCTTGCTCGGCTCGTTCCACGACGCCTACCTCGTCGGGGCGGCCGCCGCCGTCGCCGCCACCGTCTGCGCGGCCGGCCTGCTCGGCCGGAAGCGGGGGACCTCCGCGCTCGACAGCCCCGTCCCGGCGGGCGAGCCCGACGCCCTCGCCCCGGTCCGGTAGAACGGCAGCGTGCGACTCGGACTCCATCTCCCGAACTTCACCTATCCAGACGGCCCCGCCTATCTCGCCCGCGACCTCTCGGTCATCGCGGCGACGGCAGAGGAGGTGGGCTTCGACCGGCTCTCGGTGATGGACCACCTCTGGCAGATCCCGATGGCGGGCCCCGCCGAGAACGAGATGCTCGAGGCCTACACCACCCTCGGCTACCTCGCCGCCCGGACCTCGAGGATCACCCTCCTGACGCTCGTCACCGGCGTCGTCTACCGGCCGCCGGGCATGCTCGCCAAGCAGGTGACGACCCTCGACGTGCTCTCGGGCGGGAGGGCGATGCTCGGCATCGGCGCCGCCTGGAACGAGGCGGAGGCCCGCGGCCTCGGTCTCCCGTTCCCCCCGACGGCCGAGCGCTTCGAGCGCCTCGAGGAGGCGCTGCAGATCTGCCGGCAGATGTTCGAGGGACGCGACGGCGCCTTCCAGGGCACCCACTACCGCCTCGGGCGGACCCTGAACCGCCCGGCGCCACTCTCGAGCCCCCGTCCCCGCATCCTCGTCGGCGGATCCGGCGAGAAGAAGACCCTCCGCCTGGTCGCGAGGTACGCCGACGCCTGCAACCTCTTCCACGGCCCCGACCTCGCCCGCAAGCTCGAGGTCTTGCGGCAGCACTGCGAGGAGGCCGGACGGGACTACGACGAGATCGAGAAGACGGTGACGTTCAGCTTCGACGTCGGACCGAACGGCGAGCAGGCCAAGGCGATCGTCGACTCGCTCGGCTCGCTCGCCGAGCTCGGCTTCAGCGTCGCCCACGGGAGCGTCCGCGACGTCTCGAGCCTGCACCCCCTCGAGATCCTCGGCAGCGAGGTGATCCCCGAGGTCGCCGATCTCTGACACCGCCGGCGCGGCCCGCGCCCCGAAACCCGCCCCGCGGCGGGGTCCGGGCTCCGCGTGAGCACCACCCGCCAAGCCTGAGCACGAGCACCGCCCGCCGCCGCCGATATCCTGCCCCGGTGATCGTCCCTACCCGGCCGGCTCGAGGGCTCGGGCACCGAGAGCCCGGCACGGGGGCCCATGTCCGAGCGGAGTGACGGCCTCGTCACCGCCTCCGGCCTGCGCCTGCCCGCCCGCGCCCTCGCCTGGCGCTTCTCCCGCTCGAGCGGCCCGGGGGGCCAGCACGTCAACACCGCCGACACGAGGGTGGAGCTCCTCTGCGACCTCCGCGAGCTGGAGGGCCCCCCGGAGGCCGTGGCCCGCGTCCGCGAGCGGCTCGGCGACGAGGTCCGGATCGTGGCGGCGAGCGAGCGCTCCCAGCGGGCCAACCGGGCGGAGGCGGCCCGCCGGCTGGCGGTCCGCCTCGAGGCGGCTTCGCGCCGCCCGGCGACACGGCGGCCGACGAGACCCGGGCGCTCTGCCGTCGAAGCGCGCCTCGAGGACAAGCGGCGCCAGTCGGCGCGAAAGCGCCTGCGGCGGCCGCCGCCCGAGGAGTAGCGCCACGCCGGGGGCGGCCCGCCCGTATACCGTTGTGAGGCGGCGGGTATGCCACACAGGCGACGTATGACACCCCGCTCGCGCGAAGGAACGAGACGTAGGTGAGCCCTGACAACGCGCGCGGCCAGTTGAGAGCCGGGCAGCTGTTGGCCGACCGGTACGTGGTCCAGCAGCTGATCGGACTGGGCGGGATGGCCGAGGTCTACCGGGCCCGGGACGAGCGCCTGGCGCGCCCGGTGGCGCTCAAGGTGCTGCGGAGCAGGTACTCGCACGATCCCGTCGTGAGGGCCCGCTTCGAGGAGGAGGCCAGGGCGGCGGCACACGTCTCGCACCCGCACGTCGTCGCCGTCTACGACGCCGGAGAGGACGACTCGAAGGCCTTCATCGTGATGGAGCTCGTCGAGGGCGAGACGCTGCACCGCCTCATCTCGAGGGGCCGGGTCGAGCCCGGCCACGCCCGCTCGATCGGTCTCGAGGTCCTCGATGCCCTCCGGGCGGCACAC
>JAKACF010000118.1 GCA_021821585.1 Actinomycetes bacterium | reverse complement strand
GAGGTCGTCCGGCGGGAGACCTGCGGGCGGCCGATCTGCCCCGACGACGAGGTGCTGCTCGTCGACGAGGAGGGCGCCGTCGTGCCGGACGGCGAGGTCGGGGAGCTCGTCGTCCGGGGCCCCTACACCCTGCGGGGCTACTTCAGGTCGCCGGAGTACAACGAGAGGGCCTTCACGCCGGACGGCTTCTACCGTTCCGGCGACCTCCTGAGGCTCCATCCCTCCGGCAACTACGTCGTCGAGGGCCGCCGCAAGGACCTCATCAACCGGGGCGGGGAGAAGATCAGCGCCGAGGAGGTCGAGAACCTGATCCTCGCCCATCCGGCGGTGCTGAACGTCGCCTGCGTCCCCTATCCCGATGACCTCCTCGGCGAGCGCATGTGCGCCTGCGTCGTGCTGAAGCCCGGTACGGACCTCTCCTTGGAGGAGCTCGTGTCGTTCCTCGCGGACTTCGAGATCGCCAAGTTCAAGCTGCCCGAGCGCCTCGAGATCATGGGCTCGCTCCCGCTCTCGGGATTCGGGAAGGTCTCGAAGAAGGACCTCGTCGCCTCCCTCGCCAAGGCGCCCGGTGACTGAGGCGGGCACGACCGGGACGGTCAGGGTCGAGCGTCGCGGCGGCTTCGCCGTCGTCGTCCTCGACGACCCGGGACGCCGCAACGCGCTCTCGCTCGAGATGGCCTCCGAGCTCACCGAGGCGGTGTCGGTCCTCGAGGAGTCGGGCGAGGTGCGGGCGTTCGTCGTGACCGGGGCGCCGCCGGCGTTCTGCGCCGGCGCCGATCTCGCCCAGCTCGGCTCGGCCGACGAGACCCGGCTCCGGGCGATCTACGCCGGCTTCGAGCGCGTCGTGCGCTCACCGCTGCTCACGGTCGCCGCCGTGAACGGGCCCGCGGTCGGGGCGGGCATCAACCTGGCGCTCGCCTGCGACGTGCGACTCGCCGCCGAGAGCGCCCGCTTCGACACACGCTTTCTCGCCCTCGGCTTGCACCCCGGCGGTGGCCACAGCTGGATGCTCGAGCGCGCCGTGTCCCATTCAGAGGCCGTTGCCATGCTGTTCGGGGGCGAGGCGGTCTCGGGGGCGGAGGCGGAGCGGATCGGTCTCGCGCACCGTTGCGTCGCGGACGACGAGCTCGCCGAGACGGCTGAGGCGTTCGTCGCCACCGCCGCGGCGGCACCGCCCGAGCTGGTGGCGCGCATGAAGGCCACCTTGTCCCTCGCCCGGCGGTCCTCCTACGACGAGGCCCTCGAGCACGAGGTGTCCGAGCAGCTCTGGTCGATCGGCCAGCCTGCATTCGCCGAGCGGCTGGCCGCCCTCCGCTCGAAGATCTCGTCGTCGGGTCGCTGATGCCGGTCTCCTATCTGTCCGTCGTGAACGAGATCACGGCACCCCTTCCGCCCATGCCGGTCGCCCGCCTCGGGCCGCCGCCGCTCGTGCCGCTGGCGTGCCCGATCGAGGAGGCGACCGTCCTCATCGCGAGCAGCGCCGGGGTGCACCTGCGCTCCGATCCTCCCTTCGGGTTCGTCGACGACCTCACCTGCCGGCGCCTCGCACAGGACCTCGATCCCTCGACGGTCCGGCCGTCGCACCCGAGCCCGATCCGACGTCCCGGCCGTCAGGACGTGAACGTCGTCCATCCCTACGAGCGCCTCGGTGAGCTCGCCGCCGAAGGGGTGATCGGGCGCCCGAGCCCCTTCCACCTCTCCATGCTCGGGGCGATCAAGCAGGTGACCCGGATCGTCACCGAGCTCGGCCCCGCCGTCGCCTCGGCGGCCCGCGAGGCGGGCGCCGACCTCGTCCTCGTGGTGCCGCTCTGCCCGGCCTGCCATCAGGCGATGGGGCTGCTCGCAAGGGTCGTCGAGCGGGCCGGCATCCCGACGGTGTCGGTCACCGGCGCACGGGACGTGACCGAGCTGGTCCGGCCTCCCCGGGCGGCCTACCTCGACTACCCCCTCGGCTACAGCCTCGGCAGGCCGGGAGACGCCGCCGAGCAGCGGGCGATCGTGAGAGAGGTGCTCGAGCTCGCCGAGGCCGACCTCGAACCCGGTTCGATCGTCGACCTCGACCGCCGCTGGCCCGAGCCGGGCTGGGAGCAAGAGGTGATCGACCGGTACCGGAACGAGGCCGACACGGTCCGCGGCCAGCGGGAGGCCGAGTTCGGTCCCGACGGCCGCCATCTCGCGCTCGAGGAGGTGGCCGCTGTGGAGCAGATGGCCGCCGACGGGCTGCTCTGACCCCGTGGCGGTGTACGCCCTCGGGAAGCTCACGCCCGAGATCGATCCGTCGGCCTTCGTCCATCCCGACGCCGTCGTCATCGGCGCCGTGCGCCTCGGTCCCCACTCGAGCGTCTGGCCGTCGGCCGTCCTGCGGGGCGACTACGGCGAGATCACCGTCGGCGAGGCGACCTCGGTCCAGGACGGCTGCGTGCTGCACACCGACCACGACGCGTCGACGGCGCTCGGTCGGGGTTGCATCGTCGGGCACCTCGCCTACCTCGAGGGCTGCGTCATCGAGGACGACTGCCTCATCGGCGCCGGCGCCATCGTGCTGCGCGACGCTTCGGTCGGGGCGGGCGCCACGGTGGCGGCGGGGGCGCTGGTGCAGGAGCGGGCGGTCGTCCCCCCGGGGCGCCTCGCCGCCGGCGTGCCGGCGCGCGTCACCACGGGCGGGTGGAGCCTCGAGGCGATCCGGCAGGGCGCCGCCGTCTACGTCGAGAACGCGCGTCGCTACGGCGCCGAGCTTCGAAGGATCGACTGAGCATCGAGCCCCGGGCGCCACGCGGCCGAGCCGGCCGCGTTCGTGCCTGGGCTCAGGCGGTCTGGGCCCGCTTGCGGGTGCGGGTACGCGACGAGACGGCGCTGTCCGCCTTGGCTACGGCCCGCCGTTCGGCGGCGCCGTCGCGGCTCGAGCCGGCGAGCTGCTCGAGGCCGGGTCCGTAACAGGCCTCGAGTTGGTCCCCGAAGTCGTGGGAGATCTGCTGGACGTACATGTCGTGGCGGATGTAGCCCTTGACGGCGGCCGCGAGGAGGCCGTCGTCAGCGTAGACGGCCTGCCAGTCACGGCCCCCCGGGGCGAGGGCCCAGAGGACCTTCGTGCTGTCGGCGACGACGGCGAGGTGACGGGCCTGGTGGTGCCGGTAGACGACGCCGTCGGTCGTCACGTGGCGGATGCTGCGGCCGTGCTCGACGGGGAGCTCCTCTTTGCCGAAGTGGAGGATGTCGGTGGCCACTCCCCGTTCGTCGGCGCGGGCGACCGGCTCGAGGAAGGCCTTCGTGTCGCAATTGATCGACATGTACACGTGCCGGTTGGCGTCATCGAGCAACTCGATGGCCCGGCGCTCGATCGCCGGCCAGTCCGACATCGCCTCGAAGGCCCGCATCTGCTGGCCGGCGTCGCCGGCCTCGCGCATGAGGCTCACCTCGGCGTCGGCCAGCCGGCGGCGGAAGCTCGTGTCGAGCTGGGTGAGCACCTGGGTCGGCGGGACGGCCACGAAGCGGAGCGGCTCACCCTCGATGGCGATCGCCACACCCTTGCGGGCGAGACGGCGCAGGGTCTCGTACACCTTCGGCTGGGGGATCCCGGTCTCGTTCGCCAGGGCGTAGCCGGTCATCGGCGGGTTGCCGAGCAGGCCGATGTACGCCCTCGCCTCGTACTGGGAGAAGCCGAGCTCGACAAGGCGCTCCACGGTTCCCGAACCGGCTTCCGCCATGCTCACTCCCTACGGTAGAAAGAAGGACGAGGCCACTCTACCGGCGGGCCGCCGGTGTGAGGCGGGTCTCACAGGCCGAGGACCGCCTCGGCGTTCTCGTGGAAGACGGCGTGCATCACGTCCTCGGCGAAGCCGAGCTCGTCCCACTCCCGGAGGACGCGCTCGTAGGTCATGGAGGGATGGTCGCTGCCGAACATGATCTTGTTCCGCAGCCTGGCCCGGATGTCGATGCGGAGGCTCGGCGGGAAGTACTTCGGCGCCCAGCCCGACAGCTCCCAGTACACGTTGCCCTTGTGGAGGGCAACCGCCGTCATCTCGTCGACCCACGGCCATCCCGGGTGGGCAGCGATGATGGTGAGATCCGGGAAGCGGGCCGCAAGGCGGTCGACCGACGCCGGGTGGGCGTGCCGGAGTATGGCCCCCATGCCGCCCGGCATGCCGGCACCCATCCCGGTGGTGCCGACGTCGACCATGACCGGGACCCTGAGCCCCGTGATGGTCTCGAACAGCGGGCTCAGCTCGTCATCGTCGACGGAGTAGTGGCCCATGATCGGGTGGAAGTGGAAGCCGAGGACACGGTGCTCCCGGACCGCCTGCTCCGCCTCCTTGATGGCGACGTCGCCCTTCAGGGGATCGACGGTGCCCCATGCCTGGATGAAGGCGTCCTGGTAGCGGTCCCGGAGATCCGCCACGTAGCTGTTCGAACAGGGGGGAGCGCCGCTCAGCGATTCGATGTCGAAGGCGACGAGCACGGCCTCGACCCCGGCCTTCTTGATGTCGGCCACCACGTCGGCCTCGGTCCGGGCTACCCACGGCTTGGACCAGTACTGCTCGAGTGCGGCGACATAGGGACCCTGCGAGGCGAGCCAGACGTCGGTCCCGGGATAGCAGTGGAGGTCGATGCGCCTCATGTCTCTCCTTCCACCCTACTCAAGTAGGTGGGCATGGCCACTATATAGATGGACGGCGTCTCACGGGTGGCTGCCGGCCTGCCCGGGCACGCCGCACGCCGGGCTGGCTCAGTGGAAGGCACTGCCACCGTCGACGACGAGCGTCTGACCCGTGACGAAGCCCGCCCCGGGACCGCAGAGGAACCGCGCCGCACCGGCGAGGTCGGCGGGTACCTCGTCCCGGGCGAGGCTGCGAGAGGAGGCCGACCGCCGGATCGAGTCGGTGAACTCATCGGCGTTCGCGAGGACGCCGTCGCTCATGGTGAAGCCGGGGGCGATGGCGTTCACCCGGATGTTGTCCGGCCCGAGCTCACTCGCGAGTGACCTCGTGAAGGCGACGATGGCGCCCTTGCTGGTGACGTAGTGGAGCCGCCAGGGGACACCCTTGAAGACGGTCCCCGAGGCGAGGTTCACGATCGCCCCGCCTCCCCGCTCTCGCATGGAGCCGGTCACCGCACGCGAGCAGAGGTACGTGCCGAGCACGTTGACCTCGAACACGCGGCGCCACTCGTCCAGGGGGATCGTCTCGAAGGGTCCGCCCGTGGTCTCCGCGAACAGGGCGGCGTTGTTGACGAGGATGTCGACTCCACCGAAGTGCCGGCGGACCTCGCCCATCATCTCCTCGACGGAGTGCTCCGAGGAGACGTCGGCATGCCGGCCGAGGACTCGGGAGGAGGTGCCGTCAGGCAACGCCGCCGTCAGCTCCGCCGCCGTCTCCTCGGCGCGCGTCACGTCGGCGATCACGATGTGGGCCCCGGCCCGTGCGAGCTCGGCGGCGATGGCCCGGCCGATGCCCGAGGCGCCGCCCGTCACGATCGCGACCTTGCCGAGTAGCTCCATCGCCCGTCCTGCGTCCATCCGCCCTGCCGAGGCGTCGACTGGTTCCAGCCGCTCTCTGTCGGATACCTACGATAGTAGATAGGCAAGGTGGGCCGCGGCCCGCTGACGGCCGACCCGGACCCTGGGCGAACCCCGGAGTCACGCCGGCGGCGCCAGGCGCTTTCGCATCTGGAGCGTGCTGATCTCGTAGCCGGAGCTCTCGTAGAGGCGGCGGGCGACGGCGTTGGAGCCGAAGACGTTGAGCCCGAGCGCCTCGACGCCGTGGCGGGCGGCCTCCTGTTCCCCCGCCGCCAGCAGCGCCCTGCCGTAACCCTTCCCACGGAGGTGCTCGGCCACCTCGATGTCGTAGATCCACCCGCCCTCTGCGGATCCGGACCGGTGCTCGAGCGCGATCCAGATGATCCCGGCGGGCTTGCCGTCGGCGGTCTCGGCGGCACGGAGCAGCATGCCCGGCGAGTCGGCGCCGCCGGGCAGCAGGCGGTCGGTCTCCTCGGCGGCGAGGGCTTCGGCCTCCTCGGGCCTCCAGTCGCCGGCCCCGACGTGCTCGGCGGCGTAGCCCGTGACGAGTCGCGATCGGTCCCGGGCGAACTCGTCTCCGGTCATGGGGCGCAGACGGATCTCTGGCATGGGCTGCATTCTGGTGCCTGAGAGCCCGGGACGTGAAGGGACCCGCCCGAGCTGTGCCGGATGCCGGGGCCGCGGGTGGCTTACGCGGGCTCTCGCCCGGAGCCCGTCGTCCTGGTTTCGAGGATGGCGAGGTCACGGAGCGCGAAGCGGTAGTGCTCGATCTCCTCTTCCATCACGACCCCGATGCACTCGATCACCGAGGGCGCGTCGTCGGGGTAGCCGGGAGCGGGGGACCTGTGGCACCGCCGTTCGAAGTCGCTGTCGACCAGACCGTCCACGATGCGCCGCATCACGTTCATGCGGTCGCCCCGCACCGACAGGATCTCCCCGTAGCCGGGCCGTGCTGCGAGGTCGATGCCGAGTGCGGCCGCCTCCTCGGCCGGGTACCAGCTCTGCGGCAGGCCGATCGGGTGGTAGGGCATCGGCTCGTCCAGCACCGTGCGGCTCGCCCAGGCGTCGGTGATGAAGACCAGGTGCCGGAGCGTCTCTTCGAACGACCACTCCTCGTCGACGCGCTCGGACAGGGCTCCGGCAGGCAGGCGGTCCGCCCGTACGACCGCGTCGTCCCAGAGTCGCTCGATCGTGTCCCACATCGCCCGTGCGTCCTCGGCGGTCTCGGCCTGTCGGAGCTGGACGCGCTCGGGGTGACGCCGGTCCAGCTCGCCGTTGACGAAGCCGGTCACGTCCACCCCGTTGACCCGGAAGTCGCTCAGGTATCCGGAGACGCTGACGTCGACGAGCCACCCGTCGACGATCCGGACGCCGGTCAGGTCGCAGTCGGTGAGCCGGGCGCCGCGCAGGTCGGCGGCATCCAGCCGGGCGCCGCGTAGCCGGTCGCTTCCTCCGCCCTCGCCGGCGGAGAAGCGATGCGGCCCGAACTGCGCCTCGCTCCCTGCGCCGGGCGAATGCTCAGAATCCTCGGGTCCCGTCGCCATCGACTGCACCGTAGCCCGGCAGTGGTTCGCTTCTCCTCCGGCACGGCCGAAGAGGTAGGTGTGACCAGGGCCGACATGGGAGGCGGGACCATGGACTCCGTGATGCTGCTGCGGTGGAAGCAGGGTCTGACTCGGTCCCAGCGCGACGGGGCCCTCGTCCGCCGCGCAGGGTGGAGCTATCCCGCGGGGTGGAGGAGATCGCGGAGTACTGGCCGGCGACAGAGGATCCGGCGGTGGTCTCGATCTTCCGGACAGAGGACTTCTCGGCTCTGATGGAGCTCGAGTTCAGCTGGGGCGATGTCTTCGACGTCAGCGTCTACCCGGATGTGAGCGCCGAGGAGGGGCTGAAGATCGGCCCGGAGGTGCCGGGGCGCCGCAGGACCTGAGCACCTGCGGCGCCGCACGGGCTCGCCGCCCTCGCCGAGAGCGGCTGGCAGGCGACAGCGTCGCTCGCAGTCTCCTCCTCGGTCGAGCGGGGCAGCCGAGAGACCTCGCTCTGTCGGCCATGGCCGGTCGGGGGCCGGCGAGTCGCCCAGGCCCGTGGAGGTGGTTCCTGACCACCGAGCGGCCAAGGGCGCGACCAGGCGCGGCCGATGCAAGATCGGACGAGTGGGAGACGCCTGGTGGTGGCCGACATCGGCCGGCGAGCTGCTGCACCTCCAGTCGCGTCTCGCCGCGGCCGTCGAACCGGCGCTGGCCGACGAGCGATGGGAGCCGTCGGGCCCGGGCGACCTGCTCGGCGGGTGCTTCGTGGTGCCCGCCCGCGGCACCGTGGGACGGGGGCGCGCAGGTGACCGGGTGTGGGCTGCGGCCGTCGCGTGGCGGTGGCCAGAGGCGGGACCGGAGGTCCCCCGCCGCTCGGACCTGCATCTGCGAGGACCGGCGCCTGCACCCGGCCGGCCCCGCCGGGCCGACGACGTCGTGGACCAGGCGACCCTGTCGGCCGAGGCGCCCGGCTCCTACGAGCCGGGGTTGCTCGCTCTCCGCGACGGCGCCGTGCTCGCCGACGTGCTCGGCATGCTCGAGTTCCGTCCCGACGTGGTCGTCGTGGACGCCACCGGGACCGACCATCCCCGGGGCGCCGGGCTGGCTGTGCACCTCGGCGCGGTCACCGGCCTCGCGACCGTGGGTGTCACGCGCCGTCCGCTGGTGGCCTCCGGCTCGCGGCCGGAGCTCCGTCGCGGAGCCTCGAGTCCGCTCCTTCTCCACGACCGGTGCGTCGCCTACTAGGTCTGCACCCGCGACGGCGTGCAGCCGCTCGTCGCCCACGCCGGTTGGCGCACGAGTCCCGAGGACGCGCGTCGGGTGGCGCTCGGGGCGTCGACGCCCGGCGCCCGCACGCCGGTCCCGCTCGAGGAGGCGCGCCGCGTGGCCCGCGAGGCGAGGAGCAATGCCGCGGCCGAGGACTGACCGAACCTGCCGGTGGCCCTCGCGCGTCAGCCCGACGACGGGGCGGGAACCGTCACCCGGCGAGCTTCGACCGGGAACGCCAGGCCAGACGG
>JAKACF010000117.1 GCA_021821585.1 Actinomycetes bacterium | reverse complement strand
CAACTCGAGGCGCTGGATCCGCCACGAGGTGGAGCAGAGCCTGCGGCGGCTCGAGACCGACTACCTCGACCTGTACCAGATCCACCGCCCGGACCCGGCGACCGACATCGAGGAGACCCTCTCGGTGCTGAGCGACCTCGTCCGGGAGGGCAAGGTGCGCGCCATCGGCTCGTCGACCTTCCCGGCCGAGCAGATCGTCGAGGCGCAGTGGGCGGCCGAGCGCCGCGGCTACGAGCGCTTCCGCTGCGAGCAGCCGCCGTACTCGATCTTCGCCCGGGGGATCGAGGCCTCCGTCCTTCCCACCTGCCAGCGCTACGGCATGGGTGTCATCGTCTGGAGCCCGCTCGGCGGCGGCTGGCTGACCGGCCGGTACCGCAGGGGCAGCGAGGTCGACACCTCCACCGGTCGGGCGAGCCGCCTCCCGTCCCGCTTCGACCCGGCGCTGCCCGAGAACCAGCGCAAGCTCGATCTCGTCGAGAAGCTGGAGGGCGTCGCCGGCGAGGCCGGCCTGTCGCTCACCCACCTCGCCCTCGCCTTCACCCTCGCCCATCCCGCCGTCAGCGCGACGATCATCGGGCCGCGGACGATGGACCAGCTCGAGGACCTCTTGTCCGGAGCAGGCGCCGAGCTCGACGACGAGATCCTCGACGCCGTCGACGCCCTCGTGGAACCGGGCACGATGGTCAACCCGGCCGACGCCGGCTACGTTCCGCCCCCGGTGAGCGAGCCCTCGCTGCGGCGCAGGCCTGCCGGCGAGCGGGCCTGAGGCCGGACCACCCAGCTGTCGCCCGGCGCGCCGGGGCGCGCCGGGCGACAGGGATCAGGGCCTCCCGGCGCGGGCGGTGACGAGCACCGCCGAGTGGGCGCCTGGAGACGTTCCGTGGACGGGGCCCTGCCTGGCCGCCCCGGCGCTCGTGGTCCCCGCTGCGGCTGCGGCCGCCAGGACGAGGAGTCCGAGCACGAACATCACCGGTTGGAGCGAGGGCCTTTGGTCGGTCGCAACGTGGTCAGGCATACGAACCCCTGTCGGCCATCCGGTGCCCGCCCGCCCGGGGCGGCGTCACACCATGAGACGCACGAGGGGCCGGGTCCGTTGCACCGGAGCGGGATATTTCTCAGCTGCGGGGCACGTACCCGCCGCGACCGAGCGACACACTCTCGAAGAAGTCGATCGACTCGTCGACGCCGCCGCGGACCTCGGTGACCCAGTCGAGGCGCTGGCGGAGCAGCCGCTCGACGCCGCCCTTCAGGGTCATGCCGGAGATGGCGCACGAGCCGCAGGCGCCCTGCAGCTCGACCTCGACGATCCCCTGCTCGACGTCGAGGCCCGTCAGCACGAGGTCGCCGCCGTCGGCCTGGACGGCCGGGCGCATGAGGTCGAGCAGCTCGTTCAGGGCGGCGACCCTGCGGGCGCGCTCGTCGTCGTCGAGGCCGGCCTCCGTCGCCGCAGGTCGCTCGTCGGTCACAGGTCGCTCGTCGCTCGTCACGCTCTCTCCTCCCGAAGAGAGTGTAGGAACCCGTAGCATGGCGAGGTGCAACTCGTCGTTCTCGCCGCCGGCCACGGACGCCGCTTCGGCGGCCTCAAGCAGCTCGCCCCCGTCGGCCCGAACGGCGAGGCCCTCATGGACTACACCGCCGCCGACGCCGTCGCGGCGGGCTTCGACGGGGTGGTGCTCATCGTCCGCGAGGAGGTCCGCCAGGAGCTGCTCGACCACATCAGGGCCCACTGGCCCTCCGAGCTCGAGGTGCGGCCGGTGGTGCAGGGACCGGTCGCCGGAACGGCCCAGGCGGTCGCCTCGGCTGCCGAGGCGGTCGAGGGGGCCTTCGGGGTCGTGAACGCCGACGACCTCTACGGCTCGGCCGCCATCGCCCTCCTCGCCGACGAGCTCGCCCGCATCGGCGGGACGACCCATGCCAACGTCGGCTACCGGCTCGGCGACACGATCCTCACCGACGCCCCGGTCACCCGCGGCGTCTGCGAAACCTCGGCCGGAGGCGAGCTGCTGCGGATCGTCGAGCAGAGCGTCGAGCGACGGGGGGAGGCCTTCGCCGCCACCCCGCTCGGCAACGGGGCGGACCCCCGGTTGCTGTCGGGCGACGAGACGGTCTCGATGAACCTGTGGGGCTTCTCCCCCTCGGTCTTCGGCGAGCTCGAGCGCGCCCTAGGGGACTTCGACCCCGAGACTGCCCCGCACCCGCCCGGCAAGCCGGCCGAGCTGCTCCTGCCCTCGGTCGTCGGTGACCTCGTGAGCGGGGGGAAGGTGACCGTGCGGGTGCGCGAGACCGCCGGCCGCTGCATCGGGATCACCCACCCCGACGACCTCCCGCTCGTCCGCGGGCTCGTCGCCGCCGACCGGCACGCGGGCTGACCGCCGGTCCGGCGGCGGCCGGACGGGTGCCCGGTTAGCGTCGGCGCGGTCATGTGTGGGCGCTTTGTGGCATCCCGTCCCGTCGAGGAGATCGTCGAGCAGTTCGCCGTCGACGAGGTGCGCGTCCCGCCCGAGCTGCTGCCGGGGCCCCGCTTCAACGTCGCACCCCAGGACCAGGTCCTCGGCGTGCGCGCCGTCGCCCCCGAGGGCGCCGGGGCGGCACCGGGCGAGCGCCGCCTCGGCGCCTACCGCTGGGGGCTCGTCCCGTCCTGGGCGAAGGACCTGAAGGTCGGCTCGAGGGCCTTCAACGCCCGCGCCGAGTCGCTCGCCGAGCGGCCCATGTTCCGGGCGGCCCTCGAGCGGCGGCGCCTCATCGTCCCCGCCGACGCCTTCTACGAGTGGCAGCCCTCCCCGGCCGGCACGAGCCGGCGCTCGGGGCGCAAGCAGCCGTGGTGCTTCACGGCGGCCGACGGCCGGATGCTCGGCCTGGCAGGCCTGTACGAGGTGTGGCGGGAGAGCCCGGAGTCCGAGTGGGTCCCGACCTGCACCATCATCACCACCGGCGCCAACGCCCTGATGGCGCCCGTCCACGACCGGATGCCCGTGGTGCTCGCGCCCGAGGAGTACGGGGCCTGGCTGGCGCCGGGCGAGCTGTCGGGCGACGAGCTCGCCCACCTGCTCTCGCCGCCGCCCGAGGACTTCCTCGTCGCCTACCGCGTCGGCAGCGAGGTGAGCAGCTCGCGGGCCGAGGGTCCTCAGCTCGTCGAGCCGCTCGAGGAGAGCTCGTCGGAGGACCCCTCCTCCTTCCCCGCCCGCACGAGGCCGTAGCGCCGGGCGGCCTCGAGGACCGAGGTGGCGATCCCGGGACCGTCGAGGCCGAGGCCGGAGAGGATGTCGTCGGGCTTGCCGTGGGCGAGGAAGCCGCCCGGCACCCCCAAGGTGAGGACCCGGGGGCCGGGACGGGCCTCGCGCTCGGCCGCCTTCTCCGCCAGGGCCGCCAGGTAGGCGCCCGCCCCCCCGAGGGCGACGCCGTCCTCGACGGTGACGACGAGGCGGGCCGAGGACAACAGCGAGACGAGGCCGGGGTCGGCCGGGCGGATCACCCGGGGGTCGACCACGAGGGGGGAGAGGCCGGACTCGGCCTCGAGGATGCGGGCCGCGCTGAGGGCCGCACCGGCGAGCTTGCCGATCCCGACGAGGACGAGCTCGGGCGAGCCCTCGGCGAGGAGGCGGTGCGAGGAGCCGGTGCCGGCCGGGGCGAGGGGGCCGTTCGAGGGGGTCTTCGGGTAGCGGACGAGGGCCGGGCCGCCCGAGGCGAGCGCCTCGGCGAGGAGGGGGCCCACCTCGTCTGGCTCAGAGGGGCAGTAGATCGACACCCCGTCGATCAACAGGGCGCTGTGGAGGTCGTAGATGCCGTGGTGGCTCGGGCCGTCGTCGCCGGTGATGCCGGCCCGGTCGGCCACGACGACGACGGGCTCGCGGTGGAGGCCGACGTCTAAGTTCCACTGGTCGACACAGCGCTGGAGGAAGGTCGAGTAGATGCACACGACCGGCTTCAGGCCCTCTCGTGCCATCCCGGCGGCCGCCGTCATGGCGTGCTGCTCGGCGATGCCGACGTCGAAGAAGCGCTCGGGGAAGGACTCGGCGAAGGGGAGGAGCCCGGTCGGGCCCGGCATGGCGGCCGTGAGGGCGACGATCGAGGGGTCCCTCTCCGCCAGGCGGCACAGGGCGGTCGTGAAGGCGTCGGTGTAGCTGGCGGCCCCCCGTGGGCGGTGGCGCTCTGCCGAGGGCGAGGCCGAGGAGACCTTCAGGTCGTGCAGGCGGGCCACCTCGTCCTCTTCGGCGGGCGGGTAGCCCTTGCCCTTGGTCGTGAGGACGTGGAGGACGATCGGGCCCGGCCAGGCCGCCGCCCGGCGCAGCGCCTGCTCGAGCTGGGCGACGTCGTGGCCGTCGAGGGGTCCGGTGTAGCGCACCCCGAGGGCCTCGAAGAACACGTGCGGCTCGACGACCTCCCGCAGGGCGGAGGTGAGACCCCTGAACGAGTGCCCGGCGAGCGAGCCCATCACCGGGAGCTCCTCGATGACCCCCTTCAGGGCGCCCTTCACCCGCACGTAGCGCGGGTCGAGCCGGAGCTGGGTGAGCGAGCTCGACAGCTTCGAGATCGTCGGGGCGTAGCTGCGGCCGTTGTCGTTGAGCACGATGACCACCCGGGAGGAGGAGTGGCCGAGGTTGTTGAGCGCCTCGTAGGCCATGCCGCCGGTGAGGGCGCCGTCGCCGACGACGGCGACGACGTGGCGGCCCTCGTCGCGCCCGGTGAGGCGCCTCGCGGTGGCGATCCCGTGCGACCACGACAGCGCCGTCGAGGCGTGCGAGTTCTCGATCACGTCATGGGCCGACTCGGTGCGCCTCGGGTACCCCGACAGCCCGCCGGCCTGGCGGAGGCGGGCGAAGCCCTCCTTCCTGCCGGTGAGCAGCTTGTGGACGTAGGCCTGGTGGCCGGTGTCGAACAGCACGACGTCCTCTGGGGAGGAGAAGACCCGGTGGAGGGCGATCGTGAGCTCGACCGCCCCGAGGTTCGAGCCGAGGTGGCCGCCGGTCTTCGAGACCGCCTCGACGATGAAGGAGCGGAGCTCGTCCGCGAGCTCCCCGCACTCGGCGAGCGAGAGCTCTTTCAACTCGGCGGGCGAGTCGATTCGATCGAGGATCCCGCCCGCGGGCGGGCCCGGTTGGGAAGGGGCCATAGAGTCGGGTCAACGCTACCGGAGGGCGGTCGGCTCCCGGCATCGACTGCCGGGGCGACGGTCTTCGACGTGATCCGTCGTGGATCGGCGCTTTCACAACGGATCGGTGATCTACAGGTTGGCCGTCTGCGGATAGCGCGGATAGCGTTGCTTCCGTACGCGGCCGAAGGGAGTCCTCCCGGATGCGGCGACCGGCGATCGGCCGGCCCGGGCCGTGCCGACAGTCGAGGAAGGGGATCAAGGTGATCATCGGAATCCCGGCCGAGATCAAGACGGCCGAGAATCGCGTGGCAATGACGCCGGACGGGGTCCGGGAGCTGACCGCGCTCGGGCACCGGGTGCTCGTCGAGACGAACGCCGGGGTGGGGTCCTCCTTCTCCGACGGGGACTTCCAGGCTGCGGGCGCCGTGATGGTGAGCCCGGAGGACGCCTGGGGGGCCGAGCTCGTCTGCAAGGTGAAGGAACCGCAGGAGTCCGAGTTCGCCTACATGCGCGAGGACCTCGTCCTGTTCACCTACCTCCACCTCGCCGCCTACCCCGAGGTCGCGAAGGCGCTCTTCAACGCCAAGACGACCGGGATCGCCTACGAGACCGTCCAGACGAGGACCGGCGACCTGCCGCTCCTCGCCCCGATGAGCGAGGTGGCGGGCCGCATCGCCACCCAGGTCGGCGCCAGCCTGCTCGAGAAGCGCAACGGGACCCGGGGCATCCTCCTCGGTGGCGTGCCCGGCGTCCGCCCCGCCCGGGTGGTCGTCATCGGGGCCGGCCACGTCGGCTGGAACAGCGCCTGGATCGCCCAGGGCATGGAGGCCGAGGTCCTCCTGCTCGACCGCAACATCGACCGGCTGCGCTGGGTCGACCAGATCCACCAGGGCAGGATCATGACCCTCGCCTCCAACCGGGGCTCGATCGAGCGCGCCATCTCGGAGGCGGACCTGCTCATCGGCGCCGTCCTCGTCGCCGGCGGCCGCGCCCCCGTCGTCGTCACCGAGGACATGGTGGCGGGGATGCGGCCCGGGGCGGTCATCGTCGACGTGGCCGTCGACCAGGGCGGCTGCATCGAGACGACGCACGAGACGACCCACCAGGACCCGACCTACTTCGTCCACGACGTCCTTCACTACGCCGTCGGCAACATGCCCGCCGCCGTCCCGCACACCTCCACCTACGCCCTCACCAACGCCACCTTCCCCTACGTGGTGGCGCTCGCCGAGCAGGGCGTGCGGGGAGCCGTCTCCTCCGACCCGGTGCTGCGCGGGGGCCTCAACACCCTCGGCGGCGACTGCACCAACTCGGCGGTGGCCGAGGCGCTCGGCATCCCCGCCGTCGACCCGGCCAAGGCCGTCGGCGCCGCCTAGGACGACGCCGGGGCGGCCGGGCCGGGCCCCGCCGCCCCGTGCTCGAGATCCGAGCCGGTCACCCGGCGACGAGGCCGTCCAGGCCGACGAGGTCGAGCACCTTGCGCACGATCCCCTCGGCGGCGCGCAGCTCGAAGTGGCCGTCGCCACCGGTGACGGCCGTGCGGATCGAGAGGAGCGCCGACACCCCGGCGGCGTCGAGGAAGGTGAGCCCGGAGAGGTCCACCACGACCCGGTGACCGGCGAGTCCCTGGGCAGCCTTCGTGAGCACCTCGGCGCCCATGAGGTCGAGCTCCCCGGTGAGGAGGACGACCTCGGTGCCGCCCCGCGTCTCGACGACCACCTGGAGTGCTGCCGTCCCGTACCCGTCGGCCGGGATCCCGCTGTGCTCGTCGCCTGGCATCGTGGCCCCGCTCGTCGTCGTCTCTCGCGTCGCGGGGTCACGGCGGCGTCGGGCCCACGCTAGCGCACCGGCCGAGGAATCAAATGTCGCCGCGCGAGGTAGAGCGGGTCCATGCACATCGCAGAGGAAGCAGTCGAGCGCACGATCGGCCAGCTGACGGGCCGCGACCTCGGACGTCTCGGGATCGAGGAGGCGCTCGGCGAGGTGGCGACCGCCCTGCCGACGCTCTTCGGAGTCGACGGGGCGGGACTGATGCTGCTCGACGACGACCAGGTCCTGCGCTACGTGGCCTCCACCGACCGCGAGGCGAGGCTGCTCGAGGCCGTGCAGGAGTCGACCGGGCGGGGACCGTGCGTGGAGGCGCTCGTCGACAACGTGGTGGTGGCCTGCGACGACCTCCTCGAGGACGAACGCTGGCCCGATCTCGCCGGCATCCTCGTCCCGAACGGCGTCCGGGCCGTGCTCGGGAGCCCGCTGCGGGTGGCGGGTGCAGCCATCGGGAGCCTCAACGTCTTCACCCGCGAGGCGCACCGCTGGGACGAGAGCGAGTGCCGTGCCCTCGGCGCGCTCGAGCGCGTGGCCGAACGCCTCATCGTGGGCGCCCTCGCCACGCAGCGCAACGAGGCGGTCGTCGCCCAGCTGCAGCAGGCGCTCGAGACCCGGGTCGACATCGAGCGGGCGGTCGGGATGCTGATGGCGCTCGAGGAGATCAACGCCACCTCCGCCTTCGAGCGGATCCGGCGGTCGGCCCGGGCGAGCCGGCGGTCGGTGCACGAGATCGCGAGGGAGGTCGTCACCTACCGCAAGCTGCGCTGAGCCGCCGGCCGGCGACGCCCGGAGCCGCCGCCGGGACTCCTACCGCCCCTCGAAGTCCGGCTCCCTCCGCTCGAGGAAGGCGCGGATCGCCTCCTTGCCGTCCTCGGACATGATGTTCAGCGCCTGGGCGGCGCCCTCGCGCTCGAGGGCCTCGGGAAGCGACATGCCGGCGGCGTCGTCGAGCAGCCGCTTGGTGAGCGACAGGGCGAGCGGCGGCCCGGCCGCCAGCCGGGCCGCCCACTCGTCGACGGCGTCGTCGAGCTCCCCGGCGGGGACGACCCGGTTGACGAGGCCGAGGCGCTCGGCCTCGGCCGCGCCGAGGAGCTCCCCGAAGAAGGCCAGCTCCTTCGCCCGGTGCAGCCCGACGCGCCGGGGGAGCAGCCAGGACCCGCCGAAGTCGAGCGAGAGGCCCCGGCGGGAGAAGATCTCCGAGAAGCGGGCCCGGTCGCTCGACACCACGAGGTCGCAGCCGAAGGCGAGGTTGCAGCCTGCGCCGACCGCCACGCCGTCGACCTTGGCGATCGTGGGCTGGGGCAGCTCGTGGAGGGCGAGCGCCACGTCGTGGATCATCCTCATCCGCACCAGCTGGTGGTCCGTGGCCGCCTCGAGGTCCGAGAGGTCGGCGCCGGCGCAGAAGTCCCCGCCGGCGCCGGTCACGACGACGACCCGGTCCTCGGTCGAGCGGGCCGTCTGGCGGAAGGTCGCCGCCAGCGCCCGCCAGAGCGCTCCGTCCACCGCGTTCTTGCGCTCGGGGCGGTTGAGGGTGACGGTCAGCACGCCGCCGGCGCGATGTGTCAGGAGTGGGTCCACTTCTGCAACATAATTCAGGCCATGGCTCCCCACCGGCGCCGGGACCGGCCGCCCACCTCCGGCGCGACCTTCGTCGAGGACCCCCTC
>JAKACF010000116.1:7464-8640 GCA_021821585.1 Actinomycetes bacterium | reverse complement strand
GAGCAGCAGGGCACGGGTCCGGCGCGAGAGGACGTCCTCGAGCGAGCAGGCCATCTCGTAGCGGACGGCGAAGACGGCCTCGGCGCGCAGGTACGGGAGGCCGTCGACGAGCGGCTCGGCGAGGTCGGGGCGTTCGTGGAGGAGCGAGAGGACCCCTCGCGCCTCGCCGCCGAAGCGCCCGGCGAGGTGGGCGACGACCTCCGCCCCGACGTCCGCCTCCCCGGCCAGGTCGTGCAACCCGTCGAGGCCGGCCGACCCGCGGAGGCGGAGCCGGCGCGTGGTGCACGCAGGGAGCCGGCCGAGGCGGCCGGAGAGGGCGTCGACGGCGTCCTCGGCCATCTTCCGATAGGTCGTGAGCTTGCCGCCGGTGATCGTGACGAGACCTGCGGCCGAGATGCTCACCTGGTGGCGGCGCGAGAGGTCGGTCGTCCTCGGGCGCGCTCCCGGGCTCTCGCCGCCGTCGGTCAGCAGCGGGCGGAGCCCGGCCCAGGAGCCGGTGACGTCGTCGGGCGAGAGCGGCTCGGTGACGGCGGAGTTGATCGCCTCGAGGACGTAGGCGACATCCTCCTCGGTGACGGCCGGCTCGTCGAGCGGACCGTCGTAGTCGGTGTCGGTCGTCCCGAGGTAGGTGTGCCCGCCCCAGGGGATGACGAAGATCGAGCGGTGGTCCTTCGGGACCGGGACGACGGCCGCCATGTCGCAGGGGAGCGCCGACCGCCGGACGGTGAGGTGGATGCCCTTGGCGGGACGGAGGCTGTGGCCCCCGGCTCCGTCCTCGAGGGCGCGGACCTCGTCGGCGAAGACGCCGGTGGCGTTCACGACCGTCCGGGCCCGCACGGTGATCGGCGCCTCGCCCTCGGGCTCGACGACCGCCCCCGAGAGCGACCCGTCCTCCCCGGTGAGAAGGCGGGTGACCGGGGCGTGGTTGACGGCGACGGCGCCGTGCGAGAGGACGGCCGTGCGGACGACGGCGAGGGTGAGGCGGGCGTCGTCGGTGCGGGCGTCGTAGTAGAGGAAGCCCGAGACGAGGCGCTCGCGGTCGAGGGTGGGCAGATGGGCGGCGATCTCGTCCGCTCGCACCCGGCGGTGGCGCCTGCCGATCCGCCAGCCGCCCGAGAGGTCGTAGAGCCAGAGGGCGACCGAGTAGGCGCGGGCGACCGTCCGGTCCACGACCCC
>JAKACF010000116.1:0-7454 GCA_021821585.1 Actinomycetes bacterium | reverse complement strand
ATGAGGAAGGGGAGCGGCTCGACGAGGTGGGGGGCGTTGTGGAGCAGGCGCTGGCGCTCGAGCAGGCTCTCGTGGACGAGGGCGAACTCCCGCTGCTGGAGGTAGCGCAGTCCCCCGTGGACGAGCTTGGAGGACTTGGAGGAGGTGCCGGAGGCGAAGTCGTGGCGCTCGACGAGGGCGGCACGAAGGCCCCGGCTGGCGGCGTCGAGCAGCACGCCGGCCCCCGTGATACCGCCGCCGACGACGAGGACGTCGAACTCCTCGGCCCCGAGCCGCTCGAGTCCGGCCGCCCGGTGGAACATCGTGAGGGGGGCGCCTGCCATCTCCGACAGCCTGCCACAGAGGTCGCTTGCGCCCGTCGCCCACCGGTCGGAAAGATGGCATCGGCCCTGCCGGATCCCGTCGGGTCCGAGACGCCCCGGGGGGCGGGGCCGCCGGCCCCCGGCCGGTTGGTCGGGCGGGTGGCCCGGTTGTTAGAATGAGAACAGATTTGGAGTGACTATCGACCGCCAGGGCGGGACGAGGCGAGGAGGCCGCGATGCCAGAGCTAGCCAAGAGCCAGACCGAGAAGAACCTGAAGGAGGCCTTCGCCGGGGAGAGCCAGGCCAACCGGCGCTACCTGTACTTCGCCCAGGCGGCCGACATCGAGGGCTACCCGGACGTGGCCGCCCTGTTCCGCTCGGTCGCCGAGGGTGAGACCGGGCACGCCTTCGGGCACTTCGACTTCCTGAAGGCGGTCGGGGACCCGGTGACGGGCGAGCCGGTCGGCGCGACCGCCGACAACCTCCGCTCGGCGATCGCAGGGGAGACCTACGAGTACACCGAGATGTACCCCGGCTTCGCCAAGACGGCCCGCGACGAGGGCTTCGAGGAGATCGCCGAGTGGCTCGAGACGCTCGCCCGGGCCGAGAAGAGCCACGCCGGCCGCTTCCAGAAGGGTCTCGACGCGCTCAGCTGAGCGCCCGGGCCACGGTCATGGCTGACTCGTCCGCCTCCTCCGGCCGGGGCCCGCTCGCCCTCTCCGACGTCCTCGACACGAGGGCCTACGAGCGCGAGCGGGCGGCGTTCCGCGCCGAGGTGATGGCGCTGAAGCGCCTCCGGCGGGTGGCGATCGGCCCCCTCGTGACCGTCGTGTTCGAGAACCGCACGACCATGCGGTTCCAGATCCAGGAGATGGCACGCGCCGAGCGCATGACCACCGACGACCAGATCCAGGCGGAGCTCGACGTCTACAACCCGCTCATCCCCGGGCCCGGGGAGCTCTCGCTCACCATGTTCATCGAGCTCACCTCCGAGGGCGAGCTGCGCGAGTGGCTGCCGAAGCTCGTCGGAGTCGAGCGGGCCCTCGAGCTCCGTCTCGGGGAGGCGGCTGCCGGTGCCACGCCCGAGATCGTCCCGGTCGTCGTCGACCCGGCCCACGAGGCGCAGCTCACCCGTGAGGAGGTGACGGCCTCGGTCCACTACGTCCGGTTCGCCCTCGACGCCGGCCAGCAGGGTCGCTTCGTCGAGGGGCCGGCCTCTCTCGTGCTCGACCACCCGGCCTACCGCCACGAGGCGGCCCTGTCGGAGGCGACCCGGCGCTCGCTCGCCTCGGACTGGTAGGGGCCGGGGGGCGGCGGATCATACTCGCTGTCCGGCGCGGGTGTTGACAAGTTCATCGCCTTGTTAGATAATCGTTCTTCCCTGGATCGGCGGCGGGCATATCGGGCGCCGTGGCCGGGGAAACCCTGAAGACGTGTGCGGCCCGCCGTCGCGCACCGGCCGAGAAAGTGAATGCAATGAACGCCACGTGGCGCAGCCGAGCCGCATGCCGGGGACTGGACCCCGACATCTTCTACCCGGCATCCGAGGAGGATGCCTGGGAGGCCAAAGCTGTCTGCGAGACGTGCCCGGTGCGCCAGGCCTGCCTCGAGCACGCCCTGGCCGTGCGCGAGCGCGAGGGCGTGTGGGGCGGGGCGACTGAGCGGGAGCGCCGCCGGATCCTCCGCCAGCGCCGCAAGTCCGCCTGAGCCTCCCGGCTCCCACACCGGAGGGGTCCCGGCCGCCGCTGTAGCCTCGGTTCGTGGACTTCACCCTTTCTGACGAGCTGACCGAGCTGCAGGCGACCGTCCGGCGACTCGCCCGGGACAAGGTCGCACCCCGGGCCCGCGAGATCGACGAGACCGGGGAGTACCCAGAGGACCTCTTCCGGCTCTTCGCGGCCTCGGGGCTGCTCGGTCTCTGCATCCCCGAGGAGTACGGGGGCTCGGGCGCCGGCATACTCGGCCTGACCCTCGCCATCGAGGAGGTCGCCAAGCACTCCAACACGGCCGCCTTGATGCTGCTCCTCACGCGGCTGCCGACGGGGCCGGTCATGATCGCCGGCTCGGAGGAGCAGAAGAAGCGCTACCTCCCGGGCATCGCCGACGGGTCCCTGCGCGCCGCCTTCGGCCTCTCCGAGCCGGGAGCCGGCAGCGACGTCGTCGGCATGTCGACCCGGGCGACGCCCGACCCCGACGACGAGGGCGGCTGGATCCTGAACGGCGTCAAGTGCTGGATGTCCGGCGTCGCCCAGGCCGACTGGTACACCGTCTTCGCCAAGACCGGCGACCCCTCGAGCCGGCGGCACGACTCGATCACCGCCTTCATCGTCGACCGCTCGTCGCCCGGCGTCTCGGTCGGCTCGCTCGACAAGAAGATGGGCGTCCGGGGCGTCGACACCGGAGAGCTCGTCCTGGAGGACGTCCGGGTGCCCGCCGCCAACGTCATCGGCGAAGTCGGGGGCTTCCGCCTCGCCATGCTCGGGCTCAACTCGATGCGCCCGATCGTGGCCGCCCGGGGCATCGGCCTGGCGGAGGGGGCCCTCATGTACGCGACCGAGTACGTGAAAGAGCGCAAGGCCTTCGGGGGCACCATCGCCGACTTCCAGGGCATCCAGTGGGAGATCGCCAAGATGGCCGTCGAGATCGAGGCGGCCCGGTTGCTCACCTACCGCTCGGCCTGGCTCGCCGACCAGGGCAAGTTCACCCGGGAGTACGTCCCGTACCTCTCGATGGCCAAGTACCACGCCAGCGAGTGCGCCGTGAGGGCCTCCGGCCTGGCGGTCCAGCTGCTCGGGGCGGCCGGCTACATGAAGGACCACCCGACCGAGCTCTGGTACCGCGACGCCCGCCAGCTCACCATCGTCGAGGGGACCTCGCAGGTCCAGCTCGGCCTCATCGCCCGGGGCGTGCTCGACCACCACCTGTGGTGGGACTGAGCCAGATGGTCACGGCGTGGACGAGGCGCTGACCCTCGGGGACCTCGGCGGCTGGCCGGGGGTCCTCGGCCGGCTCCTTCGCAGCGAGGACCTCTCGGCCGACGAGGCCGCGGCGGCTCTCGACTCGATCCTCCTCGGCGAGGCAGCCCCCAGCCAGATCGCGGCGTTCGCCGCCGCGCTGCGGACCAAGGGGGAGACGGCGGAGGAGATCACCGGCCTCGTCCGGGCCATGCGGGCGCGAGGCGAGCACGTCGAGGTCCGCGGCGCCGTCCTCGACACCTGCGGGACGGGCGGGGACCGCAGCGGGACGATCAACGTCTCGACGATGGCCGCCGTCGTGGCGGCGGCCGCCGGCTGCAGGGTGTGCAAGCACGGGGGGAGGGCGTCGAGCTCCAAGGCGGGCTCGGCCGACGTCTTCGAGGCGCTCGGCGTGGCCGTGGAGCTCGGCCCGGCCGGCGTGGAGCGCTGCATCTCGGAGGTGGGGCTCGGCTTCTGCCTCGCCCCCCGCTTCCATCCCGCCATGCGCCATGCCGCTCCGGTGCGCCGGGAGCTCGGTGTCCCGACGGTATTCAACGTCCTCGGACCGCTCGCCAACCCGGCGGGAGCCACCCGGCAGCTGATCGGCGTCGGCGAGCCGGCCCTCGTCTCGCGGATGGTCTCGGTCCTCGAGGCGAACGGCACGGAGAGGGCGATGGTCGTCTTCGGCCACGACGGCCTCGACGAGCTGTCGACGGTCGCTCCGTCGAGCGTGGTCGAGACGGTGCTGGCCGAGGACGGCGCGAGCTACGTCCGGCGCCAGTACGAGATCGACCCCCGTTCCTTCGGGCTGGCGGCCGCCGAGCCGGCCGATCTCGTCGGCGGCTCGGCGGAGCTGAACGCCGAGCTGCTCCGCTCGGTCTTCGCCGGTGAGCGCGGGCCGAGGCGGGACTTCGCCCTCCTCAACTCGGCAGCCGCCCTCGTCGTCGGCGGGGCGGTGGACGACCTCGCCGCCGGCCTCGATCTCGCCGGCTCGCTCATCGACGACGGCTCGGTCGCCGGCACCCTCGACGAGCTGATCCGGGTCTCGTCCGAGGCGGCTCAGGGCGAGCAGGGATAGGGGTTCCAGGGCTCCTTCAGGGCGTTCGGGTTGACGATGGCCGCCGCCAGCTGCGCCCCGGTGCGCGGCGGCGGCGCGAGTGCGGCCACGAAGCTCGACGTGCGGCCGGCGAGGAACGCGCTCACGACGCTGCGGTCGGCCGGGACGGGAAGGAGCACGTCCGACCCGGCGATCACCGCCTCGCTCGTCGGGAGCACGGAGGTGAACAGGTCCGACAGGCCGACCGAGTGGTAGTCCCAGCCGAGGGCGATCATCGAGTTGCTGGAGAACGAGGAGTCGACGGCGATGCTCTTGGTCACCGCGCCGGCGAACGACGAGAGCCGGAAGACGTCCGGGACGACCGAGTGGATCCGGTCCAGCAGGGCGTGGAAGAAGGCCTGCTGGCGCTTGATGCGGGAGAAGTCGCTCATCCCGTCGTAGTGCCACTGCTTGCCGGCGTAGTAGTAGAGGTGGCGGCTACGGACGAGCTGGAGCGCCTCGGTGCCGTTCACGAGCTGGCAGCCGGTGTGGCGGACGTCGAGGCCCGTGTAGCGGTCGTAGACCGGGTCCGGGAAGTCCATGTAGAGCCCGCCGAGCGAGTTCACGACGTCGGGGAAGCCGCAGAAGTTCACCATCATCACGTGGTTGACCGGGATCTTGAAGTCGCGCTGGATGGTCTCGACGAGCGGGTTCGGCCCGTTGTTGAAGGCGGAGTTGACCTTGGCCGAGCCGTGCGTCCCGGCGATCGGGACGTAGAGGTCGCGGGGGATCGAGAGCATCTCGACCCTGCCGCCGGGGAGGAAGCGTGCGACGAGGAGGGTGTCGGAGCGCTGGCCGGTCTGGGTCGTCTTGCTTCCGAAGGCGGCGGCCTGGGCGGCCGTCGACTCGCACTGGCGTGAGTCCGAACCGACGAGGAGGATGTCGACCGGCTGGCCGGAGCGGACGGGTGTGAGGGCGCTCACCGGCTCCCGGTGGATGCCGTCGAGCGTCGTGTAGACGTAGCCGTAGGTGGCGCCGGCGAGGGCGACGACGAGCACCAGGAGCGCGACGAGGCCGATGAGCACCCGGCGCGGCCACCGCCGCCCTCCGCTGTGGTGCCGGCCCGTCTCGCGAAGGCCGCGCTCGAAGGACCCTCTGCGCCCGAACAGCCGGCGCCGGCTGGAGGTGTAGACGCTGCGATGACGCCCCGGGGACGCGGAACGCTCCGTCGGCATGCGCGAGGAGACTAACGGCCCGCCGCGGCCGGGCGCCTCAGGTCGGCCGGTCGGGGCCGAGGATGAAGCGCAGCTTGACAAGGCCCTTCAGCGACTGGACGGTCCGCCGGACGACGCTCGTGCGGGCGGGCCGCACCTCGCGCACCTCGGTCGGCATCTCGAGGATGGACAGCCCCTGCCGGTGCGCCCGCACGACGAGCTCGACGTCGAAGACCGGGCCGCCGAGGCGGGAGGCGGCCACGACGGGGGCGAGCGCCCGACGGTCGAGCGCCTTCATCCCGTGGGCGTCGCTCACCGGGACCTGCAGGAGGGATCTCATGGTGGCCGTGAAGGCGGCCGTCAGCATCCTGCGCGAGAGCGGCCGCCGGTCCGAGGAGCCCGGTGCCCGCTTGCTCGCCAGCACGACCGCCGCCTCCCCCCGCTCGATGGCCCCGAGGGCGGCGTCGAGGAAGGCGACGTCGTGGTAGTCGACGTCGAAATTCACGACGGTCCCGCCCCCGGCGGCGAGAAAGCCGGTCCTGAGCGCCTCGCCGTAGTCGGCCGTGACGAGCCGGACGAGACGGACTTCTGGATGGAGCCGGCCGAGCTCCCTCACCTTCTCGGCGGTGGCGTCCTCGGAGCCGTTCTCCACCACGATTACCTCGAAGCGGCGCCCTTTCCGCCTGAGGGCGGCGACGAGCTCGTCGACCGTCTCGGCGATGAGCGTCTCCTCGTTGTGCGCCGGGAGGACGAGGGAAAGCTCGAGCTCGTCGTCCGGTGGATCGTCGGCTTCGGGCTCCTCGGCCTCGAGCGGCCGCTCGTCGTCCTGGTCGGGGACGACTGCGGGAGGGGGCGCGGGCGCCCCGGTCGGCATCGCCGGCGTGGGGGGCTTGGCGACCGCCAGGCCGACCACGCCGGCCAGGCCGGCGAGCGTCGCCGCCTTTCCCCCCCAGTCGGCGGCCGTCGTGCCGTAGGTCAGCACGACGTGGTGGGCGGTCGGTACCACCGACATCAGGTTGGGCGAGACCTCGTAGGGGCCGTTGGCCCCGCGTGCGCTCCAGTTGGGGAAGTAGGGGACCTTCACGAGCACCGGCGTCCCGAGGCGGGTGACGTCGAAGGAGATCGACTCCACTCCCGGCCGGACGCCGCTCACCGTCGTCGGCGCGGCAGGCACCGCCCGCGAGGGCGACGGGAGCGTTCCTGCGGGCGCCCGGGGCCAGGTCGCCGGCCCGGAGCGGGCGAGGAACTCCGGCCAGTACTGCTCCTGCTCGTACCAGCGCAGGTTCGTCTTGAGCCACGTCCGGCTCCCCGACGGCTCGACGAAGGGGAGATGGCTCATCGGCACGACCAGGTGCGAGTGCTTGATCAGGTAGAGCACGACGTGCGGGTTCTTCACCGGCTGGTGGTTGTAGGGGCCGGGGAAGCTCGGCGCCGAGCCGATCCGCTGCAACGCCGGGTCGGTGTTGGCGATCGCCTCCACCGGCGGGGACATCGCGAGGAAGTACTTGACGCCCATGAGCTGGAGGTGGCGGATGCCGTCTGCGAGGTCGAAGCCGGGGTAGTTGAGGCCGACGACGGGATCGGGCGCCTCGCCGTCCTGGGAGACCTCGCTCACGTCGAGGAAGTGGAAGGGCGTCGTCGTGGAGGACTCGAAGTAGATGCCGTCGGTGGTCTGCATGCAGCCGTGGGTCCACATCGGGAGCGACATCATCTCCTCGGTCGAGCCGAAGGGGTCGGTCGTCTCGCTCAGGTACTCGTACTGCAGGCGACCGCAGCCGTACCGCTTGCCGGCACGGTCGAGGAGCCGCACCATGTCCTGGAAGACTCCCCACCCGCTCTTTGCCTGCAGACCGCTGTAGTTCCACTCGATCCATCCGGAGACCTGGATGTGGCCGGGCGGTGCGGTGTAGCCGAGGAAGCCGCTTCCCTCGAGGCCACCGGTGAAGAC
>JAKACF010000115.1 GCA_021821585.1 Actinomycetes bacterium | reverse complement strand
GGCCACGAGCCAGCCGGCGTCGACCCGCATGACGCGCCGCAGGTGGTAGTCGCCGTGGGTCCGGATGCGGGGGCCGGGGACGCGGGCGCCGCCCTCGCGCACCCCGAAGGCGTCCGCCAGCGCGAGATGGAGCTCGGCCGTGGCATGGCCGAGCCGGCGCATCTCGTCGCCGAGGTCGCCGCCCGCCCGACCGACCTCCTCGAAGCTCGTGGTGGGCTGTCCCGGAGTGGCCCGGGCCAGCAGATCGCGAAGCGAGGTGAGGGCGAGCGCCCGGCCCTCGACGGCGCTCGGGACGAACTCACGGACGAGAGCGAGGTCCCCCCCGTCCCGGGACCAGCGGGCGACGGGCGCCAGGATGTGGTTGAAGCCGACCCGGTCGAGGCCTGCCAGCATCTCGATCTCCGGCCGGGGCCGGGGCTCGATGACCCGGTAGCACTTCATGAAGAGCCGCTCGTCGTAGACGAGGGAGGCGTGCGAGACGAGCGACTCGACAAGGCGCGCCCGCTCGGCGTGCTCGGCACCCCCGGAGGCCGCCTCGAGCAGCTCGAGGCAGAGCTCGGGGTCGGCCAGGGCGTCGTAGACGAGCACCTCACCCGATCCGTCGCTGCCGGTCCCGAGGACGGCACCGGGGCGGGCGAGCGCGGCGGTCGCCTGCGGGGTCTCCCGCCAGCCGAGGAGGACGTGCAGGCGCGTCGGAGGGTCCTCGCCGGCCTCGACGACGACGCTCGCGAGGCCTGGGCGTCCCTGCCGGAGCACGGCCACGTCGACGGGCCGGAGCGCCACCCGGCTCGGGCTCGTCCCGAGGGTGGAGCGCGCCCACGCCTGGCGGTCGAGGAAGGGCCCGAGGAGGCCGCTCAGGCCGTCGGCCCCGCCCGCCAGCGGGAGCCAGGCGTCCGGCGTCATGACTCGGCCTCCCGCAGCTCGAACCAGTAGAAGCCGTACGGCTGGAGCGAGATCGGGTACGGATCGGCGCCCACGTCGGGGAAGGGGATCCGCCCGAGGAGCTCGATCGGGCGGGCGCCTTCGTGGCCGAGGAGGCTCACGCGGACGGGCTGGGCGAAACGGCTCAGGTTGTTCACGCACAGGACCGTCGGGCCACCCGCCTCGCAACGGAGGTAGGCGACGACCGAGGGGTTGTCCGCCGGCAGCATCTCGATGGCGCCGGTGGCGAAGACCGGGTACTGGCGCCGGGTGTGCAGCATCTTGCGCACCCAGTGGAGGAACGAGGAGGCGTCGCGCTCCTGTGCCTCCACGTTGACGGCCTGGAAGCCGTGGACCGGGTCCATGATCGGTGGGAGGAAGAGGCGGGCGAAGTCCGCCGTCGAGAACCCCCCGTTGCGGTCGGGCGTCCACTGCATCGGGGTGCGCACCGCGTCACGGTCGCCGAGGTAGACGTTGTCGCCCATCAGGATCTCGTCGCCGTAGTAGAGGATCGGGGCGCCGGGGAGCGAGAGCAGCATCGAGTGGAGCAGCTCGGCGACGCGCCGGTCGTTGTTGACGAGGGTGGCGAAGCGCCGGCGGATGCCGAGGTTCCGGCGCATCTGCGGGTCCTTCGCGTACTCGGCGTACATGTAGTCCCGCTCGTCCTCGGTCACCATCTCCAAGGTGAGCTCGTCGTGGTTGCGCAGGAAGATCCCCCACTGGCAGCCGTCTGGGATGGGCGGGGTCTGGGTGAGGATCTCGGTGACGGGGAAGCGCTGCTCGCGCCGGACCGCCATGAACATGCGCGGCATGAGCGGGAAGTGGAAGGCCATGTGGCACTCGTCGCCGTCGCCGAAGTAGTCGACGACGTCCATCGGCCACTGGTTGACCTCCGCCAGCAGCACCCGGTGGGGATAGGACTTGTCGACCTCCTGGCGGAGCCGGCGGAGGAAGGCGTGGGTCTCGGGGAGGTTCTCCGAGCTCGTGCCCTCCCGCTTGTAGAGGTAGGCGACGGCGTCGAGCCGGAAGCCGTCGAGGCCGAGGTCGAGCCAGAAGCGGACCACCTCGAGCATCGCCTCGACGACCGCCGGGTTCGAGTAGTTGAGGTCCGGCTGGTGGTGGAAGAAGCGGTGGAAGTAGTACTGCTTGCGGGCGGGGTCGAAGGTCCAGTTCGACGGCTCGGCGTCGACGAAGACGACCCGCACGTCCGAGAGGCCCTGGTCGTCGTCGGCCCACAGGTACCAGTCGGCCTTCGGGTTGTCCCGCGACGAGCGGGACTCGACGAACCAGGGGTGCTCCTCGCTCGTGTGGTTCATGACGAGGTCCGACATGATCCGGATCCCACGGCGGTGGGCGTCGTCGAGGAGGGTGACGAGGTCGTCCACCCGGCCGCACTCGGGGGCGACGGTGAGGAAGTCGCTCACGTCGTAGCCCCCGTCGCGAAGGGGCGAGGGGTAGTACGGCAGCAGCCAGAGGCAGTCGATCCCGAGCCACTCGAGGTAGTCGAGCTTCGCCCGGATGCCCTCGAGGTCGCCGATCCCGTCGCCGCTCGAGTCGAAGAAGCTCCTCGGGGGGAGCTCGTAGAAGACCGCCCGCTGGTACCAGCGGGGGTCCGGCGCCGCCGGAGCGCTCAACGGCCCTGGAACCGAGCCTTGCCGGGGCCCTCCTCGAGGAACGAGCGGATGCCGGTCGACGCGTCCTTTGTGGCGAAGACCTCGCCGAACAGCTCCCGCTCGAGGGCCAGGCCCTCCTCGAGGCCCCCCGACAGCCCGGTGTCGATCGCCCGCTTGGCGAGGCCCTGGGCGACGACCGCGCCGGCCGCCAGCTCGGCCGCGTACCCGCAGGCCCCCTCGAAGACCTCCTCGGCCGGGAGCACCCGGTCGACGAGTCCCATCCCGATCGCCTCCTCGGCTCGCACCTGGCGGCCGGTGAGGACGAGGTCCTTCGCCCGGCTCGCTCCGACGAGGCGGGTGAGGCGCTGGGTCCCGCCGCCGCCGGGGATGATCCCGAGCAGGATCTCGGGCTGGCCGAGGCGGGCGCCCTCGGCGGCGAAGCGGAGGTCGCAGGCGAGCGCCAGCTCGAGGCCGCCGCCGAGGGCGTAGCCCGTGATGGCGGCGACGGTCATCCTCGGGATGGCGGACAGCGCCCCGAGGGCGGCGTGGAAGGCGCCCGCGACCTGGCGGGCGCGCTCGGGACCGGCGAACTCGCTGACGTCGGCCCCAGCGGAGAAGCAGCGCTCGCCACCCCAGACGACGACGGCCCCCGGCGGCCTCTCGGTCAGCTCGGCCGCCGCCTCGCCGATCTCGCCGAGCAGCGAGCGGGACAGGGGGTTCAGCTTCGGCCGCTCGAGGCGGAGCACGGCGACTCCGTCGGGACGCCGCTCGAGGGACAGCTCGCTCATCTCGTCCTCACCCGAACTCGATCACCGAGTAGGCACGCAGCTTTTCCAGCCGGTGGAAGGCCTCGACGCGGCGCACCGTGCCGGACTTCGACCGCATCACGAGGGACTGGGTCGTCGCCCCCCGGCTGTCGTAACGGACCCCCCGCAACAGCTCGCCGCCCGAGATCCCCGTGGCGGCGAAGAAGCAGTTCTCACCGCGAACGAGGTCGTCGGTGGTGAGCACCTTGTCGAGGACGTAGCCCGCCTCCTCGGCCGCCCGGCGCTCCTCGTCGGACCTGGGCCAGAGCCGGCCCTGCAGCTCGCCGCCCATGCACTTCATCGCCGCGGCGGTGAGGACCCCCTCGGGGGTGCCGCCGACTCCGAAGAGGACGTCGACGCCGGAGTCCGGCCAGGCCGTCGAGATGGCCCCGGCGACGTCGCCGTCGGTGATGAGCTGGATCCGCGCCCCTGCCTCCCGCACCTCGCGGATGAGCGCCTCGTGGCGGGGCCGGTCGAGGATGACGGCCGTGAGGTCGCCCACCCTCGAGCCCTTGGCAGCCGCCACGGCCTGCAGGTTCTCGGTCGGGCTCTTCTCGATGTCGATCGCCCCGACCGCCTCCGGCCCGACCGCCAGCTTCTCCATGTAGACGCACGGGCCGGGGTCGAACATCGTCCCCCGCTCCGAGACGGCGATGACCGAGAGCGCCCCGCCCCGGCCGAGGGCGGTCGGTGTGGTCCCGTCGATCGGGTCGACGGCGATGTCGGTGGCGGGCGGTCCCCCGCCGCCGATCCGCTCGCCGTTGAACAGCATCGGCGCCTCGTCCTTCTCGCCCTCGCCGATGACCACGCGGCCGTCCATCTCGATCGTGTTGAGGACGACGCGCATGGCGTCGACGGCCGCCTTGTCGGCGCCCTCCTTGTCGCCCCGCCCGAGCCACCTCCCGGCCGCCAGCGCGGCCGCCTCGGTCACCCGGACGAGCTCCATCGCCAAGTTGCGGTCCGGCGCCTGTCGCTCGGTGCTCACGGTCGCGAACGTTAGTGGCCAAAGGGCTATCGTCGCCCGGATGGAACGCTTCGTGGTTGGTCCCTCCGGGCCGCTTCATGGCCAGGTGGAGGTGTACGGAGCGAAGAATTCCGTCCTCAAGCTGATGGCGGCCACCCTGCTCGCGCCGGGGCACCACCGCCTCGAGAACGTCCCCGGCATCACCGACGTCGGCATCGTCTGCGACCTGCTGGCGGCGATGGGTGTGGAGGCTGCCCATGCCGGGCGCGGGACGGCGGGCTCGCTCAACATCTCGGTGCCCGGCGAGGTGACGCCTGTCGCCCCCTACGAGCTCGTCGAGAAGATCCGGGCCTCGATCGTCGTCCTCGGACCGCTGCTCGCCCGCTACGGCTCCGCCCGCATCTCGCTCCCCGGCGGCGACGACTTCGGCCAGCGCCCCATCGACATGCACCTGCGCGCCTTCGAGGAGCTCGGGGCCCGCTTCACGACCGAGCACGGCTACGTCGAGGGACGCTGCGACCGCCTTGTCGGCACCCGCATCGTGCTCGAGTTCCCGAGCCACACGGCGACGGACAACATCATGATGGCGGCCACCCTGGCCAAGGGCACCACGGTGATCGAGAACGCCGCCCGGGAGCCCGAGGTGATCGACCTCGCCGCCATGCTCACCTCGATGGGCGCCCGCATCGAGGGTGCCGGCACCTCCCACATCGAGATCGAGGGGGTCGACGCCCTCGGCCCGGGCGAGCACCGGGCCATCCCCGACCGCGTCGAGGCGGCGACCTGGCTGGCGGCGGTCGGCCTGGCCGGGGGCGAGGTCGAGCTCCTCGGGGCGAGGACGGAGCACATGGAGATGCTGCTCGAGAAGCTGGCCCTCATCGGGGTGCACGCCGTCGACACCGGGTCCGGCATCCTCGCCACCTCGACCGGGCGGCTCCGCTCCGTCGACATCTCGACGCTCCCCTACCCCGGCGTCGCCACGGACTACAAGCCCTTCCTCGTCGCGATGCTCGCCGTCGCCTCCGGCGTCGCCATCGTGAGCGAGAACATCTTCGCCGGCCGCTTCCGCTATGTGGACGAGCTCCGCCGGATGGGAGCCGACATCACGACCAAGGGCCACCATGCCGTCGTGCGGGGGGTACCCAGGCTGTCGGGCGCCCAGGTGCGCTCCACCGACATCCGGGCCGGGGCGGCGCTCGTATTGGCGGGCATGGTGGCCGACGGCACGACCGAGGTCTCCGGCGCCGAGCACGTCGACCGGGGCTACGAGGACCTGGCCGGACGACTGGCCGCCCTCGGGGCGGACGTCCGGCGGGAGAGCGAGTGAGCGGACGGGCCGGCGATCCCGCCGAGCTGCTCGCCCTCGCCGAGGGTGGGATCGCCGGCAACCGTCGATCGCTCGCACGTCTCCTCTCGGTCGTCGAGCGGGGCGGCCCGGCCGCCCGGCAGCTCGAGGCCCTCACCTATCCCCGCGCCGGCTCCACCTACACGATCGGCCTGACGGGCGCCCCGGGCGCCGGCAAGTCGACCCTCACCGGCCGGATCGTCGCCGAGGCGCTCGACCGCACGGGCGGACCGGTCGCCGTCCTCGCCGTCGACCCCTCGTCGCCCCTCTCGGGCGGTGCCATCCTCGGGGACCGCGTGCGCATGCAGGACCACGCCCTCGACCCCAACGTCTTCATCCGCTCCATGGCGACCCGGGGCCACCTCGGCGGGCTCGCCGCCGCCGTCCCGGACGCGGTGCGGCTCCTCGACGCGGCGGGCTGGCCGCTCGTCCTCGTCGAGACGGTGGGCGTCGGCCAGGTGGAAGTCGAGGTGGCGGGGACCTGCGACACCATCGTGGTGGTCCTCAACCCCGGCTGGGGTGACGCCGTCCAGGCCAACAAGGCGGGGCTGCTCGAGGTGGCCGACGTCCTCGTCATCAACAAGGCAGACCGCCCCGGCGTGCGGGAGACCCGCCAGGACCTCGTCCACATGCTCCAGCTGACCGGCGTGATGGAGTGGACGCCCCCGATCGTCGAGACCGTCGCCTCGACCGGTCAGGGCCTCGACGAGCTGTGGGAGGCCATCGCCTCGCACCGCGACTTCCTCGGTTCCGAGGGGCGCCTCGAGCGGCGCCGCCAGGCCCGCATGGCCGAGGAGACCGAGCGGCTCTGCGTCGATGCCTTCGGGCATCTGGCGTCGGTCGCCCTCGGCAGGCGGGACCCGAGGGAGACCCCCCTCGGGGAGCCCGAGGCGGAGAAGCTCCGGGCAGCCGGCAGGGACCTGCTCGAGCGGCTGGCGCGTCGGGAGATCGACCCGGTGGCGGCCGCCGACGAGCTGGCGGCGACCCTCGCCGGGCTCATCCGCTTCGGGCAGTAGCCCCGCTCCCGGCTCGCCCGGCCCTCGAAACCGTGCCGTCCGGCGACCGCTCGAGCCGAGCGGCCCAGGCGCTCCCTCGACGGCCGAGTCGCTTCGGTTTCTGACATTTTCTAAGAAGCGGACACCTGGAGTTAGAAAGGCGTAGACTTCCGTTCGTGCAGCGGCGGGACAACCCGTACACGCCCGGGGCCGGACGTCGTCCTCCCTACCTCGCCGGCCGGGACCGGGACCTCGAGGACTTCAGCTCCTTGATCGAGGTCCTCTCGACCGGCGGCGCCGAGCGCAGCCTCATCTACTACGGGCTCCGGGGCGTCGGGAAGACGGTCCTGTTGATGGAGCTCGACCTGCTCGCCTCCGAGGCGGGGTGGGCGACGACGGACGTGCAGGAGGTCGGCTCGCAGCCGGACTTCCGGGCCACCTTCGCCCAGATGGCCTCGCGCCTGCTGCGGGAGATGAGCCGCCGCTACCGCATGAGGGACCGCATCGAGCAGGCGCTCGCCGTCGTCAAGGCCTTCAGCGTCCTTGCCCCCGGCGGCGTCCAGCTGAAGCTCGACGTCGACGCCGCCACCGGCACCGCCGACTCCGGCGATCCCGAACAGGACCTCGTCGAGCTGCTGAGGGAGATCGGCGAGACGGCGAACAGCGCCGGCAGCGGGGCGCTGTTCCTCCTCGACGAGATGCACAACCTCGACGCCCCGTCGCTGGCGGCCATCTCGATGGCCTTCCAGGCGATCAGCCGGGAGGCGCTCCCCGTCGCCCTCGTCGGCGCCGGGCTCCCCGACCTCCAGGTCCGGCTGATGGCCGCCAAGCCCTACGCCGACCGCCTCTTCCAGTACCGGCCGCTCGGACGCCTGCGCGACGTGGAGGCCCGGGTGGCGCTGGTGAAACCCGCCGCCACCCTCGGGGTCGAGTTCGAGCCGGCGGCCGCCGAGGAGGTGGTCCGCCTGGCGGCGGGATACCCCTACTTCCTGCAGGAGTACGGGCGCGAGCTCTGGAACGCAGCGGAGGCCTCCCCGATCACGCCCGCCGACGTCGAGGAGGTGCGAGACCTCGTCAAAGAGCAGCTGGCGCACAGCTTCTACGGGACCCGCTTCGCCCTCGCCACCGACGCCGAGCAGCGGTACCTCTCGGCCATGGCCGCGCTCGGCAGGGCACCGTACGCCACCGGCGAGGTCGCCCGGGCCTGGGGGGCGGCGAACCAGCGGCAGACCTCGCCCCATCGCGACAGCCTGATCCAGAAGGGACTGATCTGGGCCCCCCGCCGCGGGCAGGTCGACTTCACCGTCCCGCTGTTCGCCGAGTACGTCCGGGAGCACCACCCGCTCGAGGGCTATGAGCCCGGCTGACCGTGACGGCGCGCCTCAGCCGGCGGCGCCGCCGGGGACCGTCAATGCGAGCGCGTTCCTGAGCGCCTCCCTGAGCTCGTCGGCGCCGAGCCGGCTGAGCGCCGCCACGACCTCGGGGTCGGTGATCCGGCACGTCGTCGTCCCCGTCGTGAGTACGACGCTCTCGCCCAGCTCGACAGCGTCGCTCGTGCTCGCCACGGCGACGGCGTCGAGGGCCGGCCGGACCCTCTCCACGTCGATCCCAAGGTCGCCGAGCGCTCGGGTGGCATGCGAGTTGTCGTCCGAGAGCACGGCCAGGAGCAGATCGCCGGTGGTCACCGGGGAGCCGCCCGCCTGTGCCCGCGCCCGTGCGAGAGCTGACCTGAGGGCCGGAGAGAGCATCCCGGGTTCCTCGACGGCCCTCGCCGCCAGCGCGCCCATCAGGTGGTCGTGCATTTCGGCGGCACTGGCACCGAGCAGACCGTCGAGCGAACGGCCGCGCTCCTTCGCCTCGCGGAGCACGCCGAGCAGGAGGTGCTCGCTCCCGATGTGGTCGTGCCCGAGCGCGAGGGCGGCCCGGAGCGAGAACTCGAGGCAGGTCTTGGCCTCGGCGCTGAACGGCACCTCGAGGACCTCGGCGGTGACCGTGGCACGACGCTCGTCCTCGAGGCGCTGGC
>JAKACF010000114.1 GCA_021821585.1 Actinomycetes bacterium | reverse complement strand
CGGTTCGCTCTACCCGGTGGTGCGGGATGACGCCCGCCGAACGGCTCGCGTGCTCAGGTGGCGCGGGTCCTCGCGACGACGAACCACTGTCCCTCGAACAGGATCTCGCCGCCGATCTCCCCGGCCAGCTGATCGCCGGTGAAGTAGCGCTTGAAGACGCGATGACGCGACCCGTCGTTCAGGACGCGTTCCTGCCAGCGGTCGGAGGCGACGCCGGGGCGGCGGGCGGAGTCGATGACGACGAGCTCGCCCGCCACCCGACGGGACTCCCGCAGGAAGGCGGCCCGTTCGTCCCCCGGGAGATGGCCGTAGAAGTGGCCGGTGAAGACCCGGTCGAATCCCCCGTCGCGGAACCCGAGTCGGAGGGCGTCGCCGACGACCACCAGGCCCGCTCCGATACGGGAGCGGGCGATGGCCACCATCGACGGGCTCTGGTCGATCCCGACGACGAACCCGCGGAGGTGGCGGGTCAGATACCCGGTCCCGCAGGCGACGTCCAGGGTGCGCGCAGGAGGAAGGTCGCGTGCGACCTCGACGACCCGTGCGAGCTCGTGTATCCAGCCCGGCCGGTCCCGGGTGGTGAACAGACCCTCTCCCGTGTACCAGTCGTCGTACTCCTCGGCCCGCTGTTCGTAGTAGGAACGAGTCCCTCGGTCGTCGGCGAACGCCGGCGCAGGATCGGTGCCCATCCCCCCAGTCTTGCCCCGTCGGGGAAGGTGGCGTGGGGCTTCTCAGCCCCGCCCGTAGGCCCGCATCACCTCCACGAGGCGGGAGTGGGGGAGGGCGTGGGCGGTGACCCCGTCGATGCCCGTCATCGTCTCGGCCGCCACGAGGGCATTGAGGATCGCCTCCTCGGTGGCGTCGACGACGGCGTCGTAGAAGGGGGTGGTCAGCGCGTCGGAGACCATCGTGACGGCGACTGTGCCCGGCGCGTCGGTCGACTCCGGGCCGTGCTCGGCGACCACCCCTGCGTTTCCCGTGGCGAACGCGAGGAAGAGGTCGCCGCTCGAGTGGTCGCCGACGCCGCCCACACGGGCGATCCCGAGGCCCGCCCGCTGGGCGAGGCGCGTGCACTGGTGCGGGAGCAGCGGCGCGTCGGTGGCGACGATGACGATGATGGAGCCGGCCCCCGGCGTCGTCCGGACCCCGCCCCCCGGCGCCTCCGGCGCCGGGACCGACGAGGTCGGGATCTCGGCCCCGACCGGCACGCCGGCCACGGTCAGCCGCTCCCGCCGGCCGTAGTTCGCCTGCACGAGCACGCCGACGACGTAGCGCTCGCCCCCCGGCAGAATGACCTGCCGGGAGGCGGTGCCGGTCCCCCCTTTGAACTCATGGCAGATCATCCCGGTCCCGCCGCCGACGTTTCCCTCCTCGACCGGACCCTGGCGGGCACCGTCGAGGGCGGCCAGCACGTGCTCGGCGCGCACGTGCATGCCGTTCACGTCGTTCAGCGTGCCGTCCCAGGTCTCCCCGACGACGGGAAGGCTCCAGAAGACCTCGTCCTTGCGACGGTGCCGGATCTCGGCTGCGATGAGCGCGTCGTGGACCACGCCGACGCTGTGGGTGTTGGTGAGGGCGATGGGGCTCGTGAGCAGCCCGGACTCCCTCACCCACTCGAGCCCGGTGAGCTCGCCGTTCCCGTTCAGGCGGTGGCAGCCGGCGAACAGATGCGCCCTTCCGACCTCGGGGTGGGGGACGACGACGGTCACGCCCGTGCGGACCGGGCCGCGCCCGACCTCGAGCGGACCCTCCCCGCTGACGAGCGTCGTGAAGCCGACGCCGACGCCGGCCACGTCGGTGATCGCGTTGTGCTCCCCCGTCTCCCCCGACCCCACGACGATGCCGAGGTCGCGGGCACGCGGTCGACCCGGTGCCCCGTGTGTGGCCCTCTCGTTGTCCCCCACGACCGTCTCCTTCCGGCCGGCGCCGATCCCGTACGGTATCCCCGGTCGGTGACGGTCTGTCGATCGATCGATCTTTTGGCGAAAATTCCTTGACGCTCTGATGACGCGGTGTTACATCTACGTACCTCAGAAACGGACCACCGGGGGTTCGAGCTAGCAGCAGCCACGCTTCACCGAGGGTTCGAGCGGCCATCGGGCGAGGCTGTGGCGGCGAGACCCTTCTGCCCCCGGGTCCTTGTCGACCCCACGTCACCAGGCAGTCAGGCCGCGACCTCGCGTCCGGTCTCCGAGAACAGAGGTGTCCCGATGAAGGCCCATCGGCAGCCGAGGTCCCGCCGTTCCACTCACACCAACCGGCTCGTGCGGGCGGCGCTCGGAGTCGCGCTGCCCGCCGTGGCGCTCGCTGCCTGCGGGAGCGGGAGCGGCGGAGGAGGGGGCTCGACCGGTGCCTCCAAGATCGTCAACGGGGGCGTCTTCCGGCTCGGGAGCGCGGCCGGCATCGATTCGCTCAACCCCTTCGTCGCCTTCCAGTCCGACGCCTACACGACCTTCGAGTACATCTATCCCGAGCTCGTCCAGTACAACTCCAAGCTGCAGTTCGTGCCCGACTTCGCCAGCAGCTGGAAGGAGTCGGCGAACGGGCTGACCTGGACGTTCCACACCCAGCCGAACGCCAAGTGGTCGGACGGCAAGCCGCTCACGGCGGCCGACGCGGCCTGGACCTTCAACACCATCCTCAAGTTCCAGAACGGCCCGACGGCCAACTCGGCCGGCTACGTGGCGCACATGAAGAGCGCCTCGGCTCCCAACCCGACGACGCTCGTCCTCACCTACACCCGCCCCGTGGCGAACGTGCTCTCCCAGGTCCAGCAGGTGCCGATCCTGCCGGAGCACATCTGGGCGACGTACGCCACCGGCAACGGCAAGGGCCTCACCCGCTTCACCAACTCGGCGCCGATCGTCGCGGGCGGCCCGTTCACCCTCGTCAAGTACGTCCCGAAGCAGATCGCCCTGTTCAAGAAGAACCCGCTCTTCTACGGCCCGAAGCCGCACGTCGACGGCTTCGGCCTGCAGTTCTTCGGCACGGACGACGCCATGATCGCCGCCCTCAAGAGCGGCCAGCTCGACGGCGTCGAGTCGGTGCCCCCGACCTCGGTGAAGAACCTCCAGGCTGCCAACTTCGTCGTCCACAAGAGCCCGGGCATCTACTTCGACGACTTCATCATCAACTCGAACCCGCAGCAGAACGCCAGCCACCGCGAGCTGCTCAACCCGCTGCTCCGCGAGGCCTTCGACTATGCGATCAACCGGCAGGCGATCGTGAACACCTCGCTCCTCGGCTACGCCCTGCCGGGCTCGTCGATCATCCCGCCGGCGACCGGGCACTGGTACGACCCGGCCATCAAGCCGACGCCGTTCGACCTCGCCAAGGCCAACTCGCTCCTCGACCAGGCCGGCTTCAAGATGGGCCCGAACGGCGTGCGCATCGCCGACGGGCACCCGATGTCCTACACGGTGATCCTGCCCTCCGACACCTCCAACGGCTACGGCAGCCGCTCGTTCCAGATCATCCAGACGGACTTCAAGAAGATCGGGGTCCAGCTGAACGCCCAGGACCTCGACAACTCGGCGGCCTACAGCGCCATCACGGCCAACCACTACCGCAACTTCGAGCTCTCGATGTGGGACTGGGCACCGCTCGTCGACCCGGACTTCATGCTGTCGGTGCTCACCTGCGGGTCCTGGAACGTCTGGAACGACAGCGGCTACTGCTCGAAGGCCTACGACCACCTCTACTCCGAGCAGAGCGCGGCGACGAACCCGGCGCAGCGTCAGAAGATCGTCTACCAGATGCAGGAGATGATCGCGGCGGCCAAGCCCTACCTCGTCCTCGACTACGCCGACTCGATCGAGGCGCACAGCTCGAAGTGGTCGGGCCTCATGCTCGTCGGCGGGGCGTCGTTCACCTCCATGTCGAAGCTCCCCTTCGAGCAGTTGCACCAGGCAGGTTGAGGTGTGAGAGGTAGCGACTATGTGCTGAGGCGCGCTGCCTTCGCCGTCGTCACGATCTTCGTCGCCATCACGACCAACTTCTTCCTGTTCCGGGTCCTCCCCGGCAGTGCGGTGAGCGACCTGTCACGCGTGCCGCATGCCACGCCGGCGTTGCGTCACGCCCTCATGGTGGAGTTCGGCCTGGACAAGCCGAAGTGGGAGCAGTACCTCATCTACCTGAAGGAGCTCGCCCACGGGAACATGGGCATCTCGTACGCCTACCAGCAGCCGGTCACCAACCTGCTCCTCGGGGACCTCCGCAACACGGTGCCGATGGTGACCGTCGGGACGCTCGCCGCCATCATCGTCGGCGTCGCCTCGGGGGTCCTGTCGGCCTGGCGGCGGGGGTCGGCTCCGGACCACGTGAGCACGACGCTCGCCATCTTCGCCTACGCCTTCCCCACCCAGTGGCTCGGCCTCATGCTGCTCATCCTCTTCGCCGGCGTCCTGCCTGCCGGGGGGATGAGCAACGAGTTCACCTTCGGGCCGGTTCCCTTCTGGCAGCACATCGGCGACATCGCCACGCACATGATCCTGCCTGCCGGCACCCTCATGCTCACGGCGTACGGCAGCTACACGCTCGTGCTCCGCTCGTCCATGCTCGAGACGCTCGGCGAGGACTACGTGCTGACCGCGAGGGCGAAGGGACTGCCCGTGAAGAGGATCGTCTGGCGACACGCCGTCCGCAACGCCATGTTGCCGATGGTCACGCTGATCGCCCTCAACCTGGGCTTCATCGTGGGCGGGGCCCTGCTCGTCGAGGTGATCTTCAGCTGGCCCGGCATCGGGCAGGCCATGTACCAGGCCGTCAACCAGCGGGACTACCCCATGCTCCAGGGCGGCTTCCTCATCCTCACGGTCTCGGTGATCGTGCTGAACTTCGCCGCCGACCTCGTGTACTTCAAGCTCGATCCGAGGATCAAGGCATGAGCCTCACTCTGGAGCCGGTCGTCGAGCCCGCCGCCTCGGCGAGCGACGGCCTCAGCCGCCGGCGGAGAGGGTTCTTCCTCGAGGTCCTCCGCGAGCGCAAGGCGGCCGCCATCGGGCTCGGCATCATCGTCTTTTTCATCGTGCTGTCGATCGTGGCGCCGTACATCTCGCCCTACAGCGCCTCGACCCAGACCTGTGCCGTCTACGCCCCGCCGTCGCTCCACCACCTGCTCGGGTGCGACGACGGCGGGATCGACATGCTGAGCGAGCTCATGCAGGGCGGGCGCATCTCGCTCCTCGTCGGCTTCGCCGCCACCTTCGTCGCCATGGTGATCGGCGGAGGGGTCGGGATCCTCTCCGGCTACTTCGGCCGGTGGGTGGACGTCGTGCTGATGCGGATCACCGACTACCTGCTCGTCATCCCGGATCTCGTCTTCGCCATGGTGATCGCCGACGTCTGGGGGGCGAACCTGTTCCACGTGATCATGGTGATCGGGATCCTCGAGTGGACCTCGACCGCCCGCATCATCCGCGCCCAGGTCATGAGCGTGAAAGAGCGCGTCTTCGTGAAGCGGGCCCGCAGCGTCGGCGCCGGCCACACGCGGATCATCGTGAAGCACGTCCTCCCGCAGGTGGGGCCCCTCCTCATCGCCAACACGGTCCTCACCGTCGCCGTCGCCATCTACCTCGAGACCGCGCTCGCCTTCCTCGGCCTCGAGGACCCGTCGGTCACGACCTGGGGCACCATCCTCGAGCACGCCTTCGAGCGGACGGCCATCACGTCGGGGGCCTGGTGGGCCATCGTGCCGGACGGCTTCGCCATCGCGGCGGTCATCGTGGGCTGCTTCCTGTTCGGACAGGCGATCGAGGACGCGCTCAACCCGCGCCTCAAGGTCTCGCACCTGTCCATCCGGAGTTGGCGGCTGAGGACGCTCGTCGGCAGGGGGCCGGACGCGATATGAGCCTGCTCGAGGTCTCGGGGCTGGAGGTCTGGTTCAGCCTGCCCCGTGGAGGTGAGGTGCACGCCGTGCGCGGCGTCGACTTCAGCCTCGACGTCGGCGAGCGCTTCGGGCTCGTCGGCGAGTCGGGTTGCGGCAAGACGACGACCGTGCTCGCCCTGATGGGGCTCCTGCCGCCGACGGCCTGGGTCTCGGGGGCGGTGCGCATCGACGGCGAGGACCTGCTCGCCCGCGGGGAGGACTCGGCCCGGCGTCACCGGTGGACCGACGTGGCGATGGTCTTCCAGGGCGCCATGAACGCCCTCAACCCGGTGAAGACGGTCGGCTGGCAGATCGCCGAGCCGATGGTGGTCCACGGTATCGCCGACGTCCCGGCGGCGAGGAAGCGGGCGGCGGAGCTGCTCGAGCTCGTCGGCTTGCCGTCGAGCGTCGCCGGTCGCTACCCCCATGAGTTCTCCGGCGGCATGCGCCAGCGTGCCGCCATCGCCATGGCACTCGCCTGCCAGCCGAAGATCCTGCTCGCCGACGAGCCGACGACCGCCCTCGACGTGATGGTGCAGGCGCAGATCCTCGACCTTCTGGTGTCGCTCTCCGACGAGCTCGGACTGGCCCTCGTCCTCGTGACCCACGACCTTCCGGTCGTGTCGGAGATGTGTGACCGTGTGGCCGTCATGTACGCCGGCGAGATCGCAGAGACCGGGCCGATGTCGGACCTCGCCCGCGACCCCCGGCACCCCTACACCCGCCTGCTGTTCGCCGCCACCCCGGACCTGTACGGCGACCGGAGGGTCGCCTCGATCCCCGGTTCGCCGCCCCGCTTGGACGTCCCCGTCCCCGGGTGCCCGTTCCGGGCGCGCTGTGACGTCGCGATCGAGGCGTGCGCCGCCAGCCCGGCACCCTTGCGCGAGGTGGAGACCGGGCATGCCGCCGCCTGCCACCGCAACGACCTGGCGGAAGTGCGATGAGCGAGACCGCCGAGGCACCGCCGCCGGCGCCCGAGGTGCCGGTCTCGTTCGGGCGGACTGCCACCCGCAGCGGGGACGGACGTGCCGACCCCCTCCTCGAGGTGCGGGACCTGCACACCCACTACCCGGTGCGCCGGTCGATGCGGGAGGCGGCCACGCGCCGGCCGCGCAGCGTCGTGCGCGCCGTCGACGGCGTGAGCCTCTCGCTCGCCCGGGGGGAGATGCTGGCGCTCGTCGGGGAGTCCGGCTGCGGGAAGACGACGACCGCCCAGACCGTCCTCGGGATGGTGGCGCCGACGAGCGGCTCGATCCGGGTCAACGGCACCGACATCGCCGGGCTGACGGCGCGCCGGATGCGACCCTTCCGACGGGCCGTCCAGATGATCTACCAGGACCCCTACGAGTCCCTCGACCAGCGCTTCCGGGTCTGGCAGACCGTCGAGGAGCCGCTGCTCGTCCACGGGCTCGGCGGTTCGCGCGCCGAGCGGCGCCGGCACGTCGACCAGGCGCTCGAGCGCGTGGGGCTCTCGCCGGCGGAGCTGTTCGCCGACCGCTACCCCCACGAGCTCTCCGGCGGGCAGCGCCAGCGCGTCGCCATCGCTGCCTCGCTCGTCCTCGGCCCCGAGCTGCTGCTGGCCGACGAGCCCGTCTCGATGCTGGACGTCTCGGTGCGTGCCGGCGTCCTGTCGCTGCTCGACAGCCTGCGGCGCGAGACCGACCTCGGGATCCTCATGATCACCCACGACCTGTCGACGGCCGCCCACTTCGCCGACCGCATCGCCGTCATGTACCTCGGGCGGGTGATCGAGCAGGGCCCGGCCGACCAGGTCGTCCACGACCCCCAGCACCCCTACACCAAGGCCCTCCTGTCGGTCGTGCCGACGCTCGAGCGCCGCCAGGGTGGCCGCCGCCAGATCCTCACGGGGGAGACGCCGGACCCCGTCCGGATCCCCCCGGGGTGCCGCTTCCATCCCCGCTGCCCCGTGGCGGTCGAGGCCTGCCGGACGAGCCAGCCCGAGCTCCGGCCGGTCGGTGCTCCCGAGGCGGATCACGAGGCGGCGTGCCTGCTCGCCGCCCCGCCCGGCTAGCGGTGCAGGCGGCCGGGCCCCCCGAGGCGCCGCGGGTCGCCTCCGAGCGGCGCCTTCACGGCACCGTCGAGACGGACTTCTACGCCTGGATGCGCGACCACGACTCGCCGGCGATGCGCCGGTACCTCGAGGCAGAGCGGGCTTTCTACGACCAGGAGGTGCGCGGTCTCGCTCCGCTCGCCGCCCGGATCGCCGAGGAGGCGCGGGCTCGCGTCCCGGAGGGCACCGATGACTCGGTCTCCTGGCAGCTCGGGGGCTTCACCTACTGGACGCGCACTCCGGCCGGGAGCGACCACAGCCAGCTCGTACGCCACGCGGCGGACGGCGTCGAGCGCGTGCTGCTCGACGAGGAGCTGCTCGCCGCCGAGACCGGGTTCGCCGAGGTCGGGGTGCGCGAGCCGAGCCCGGACGGGTCCCTCCTGGCCTGGTCGGTCGACCGATCGGGAGCCGAGCGCTACGAGCTGAGGATCAGGGATCTCTCGAGCGGGGAGGACCTTCCCGAGGTCATCGCCCCCACCTACCCCGGCAGCGCCTGGAGCCTCGACGGAGGGCACCTGTTCTACCTGGTGCCCGACGACACCAACCGGCCCTTCCAGGTGAGGCGGCACCGCCTCGGCGACGATCCGGCCTCCGACGTTACGGTGCTCGAGGAGCTCGACGCCCGGTTCGAGCTGACGCTGCACCTCTCGCGCAGCAAGGGGTTCGTCGTCGTCACGGCGGCCTCGCGGGACACGACGGAGGTATGGCTCATCCCCTCGGACGACCCGCTGCGTCCCCCGGCGGTGGTGG
>JAKACF010000113.1 GCA_021821585.1 Actinomycetes bacterium | reverse complement strand
AGTCGATCGGACCGCCGTCGTATGTCGAGCGCAAGGACGAGCGCGTCAGCCGGGAGCGGGAGGCGAAGGAGATCTGCGCGCTCTGCCCCGTCCGCGAGGACTGCCTCGCGTACGCACTCCGGATCAGGGAACCACACGGCGTCTGGGGCGGCCTCAACGAGGCCGAGCGGCGCCAACTGCTCGAGCGGGGCGTCGGCTCCCGGGTGCGTCTGGCCCGCAGAGCACACTGAGCGCTCATCCCTAGTCGCGCGATCGGGCTCCGGATAAACCGGTATCTCCCCCTCGCATTGGGTACGTTTCCGTCGTGTTTCGGCTCCCGTCGATCCTGGCCACCTGGAGCCGCCTCAGCTCGGTGACGCCGCTCAGGCCCGCCATGCGGGACGAGGTGTGCCGCATCGCCGGCCGCTCCTACGGCTACGGCGTCGTGGAGGGCCGCGGTGAGACCGTGGTGCTCGTGCACGGATGGGGTCTCGCCCACCACTCCTACCGGGCGGCCGCGGAGGCCATCGCCGCCAAGGGCTTCCGCGTGGTCGTCCCGGACCTGCCCGGTTTCGGCGCCAGCTCGGACCTGCCGCTCTTGTCGGCCTCCCTCCCCGCCTACGCACGGGCGATGCGGCGCTTCCTCGCGGAGTGCGACGACGTCGCCGGGGAGCGCGTGCACCTCGTCGGCCACTCCTTCGGCGGCGCCGTGTCGGCCCAGCTCGCTCACGACGCCCCGGAGCTCGTCCGGAGCGTGACGCTCGTCTCCTCGGTGGCCGGGGTCACCTGGGAGCGCGGCGAGCACGGGGAGCGCCTCCTCGCCGAGCGGCCGATCTGGGACTGGGGCCTCCACCTCGTCCGGGAGTTCCCTGCGACCAAGCGCTTCCCGGCCGCGGCCGCCGAGGTCCTCCGGGACCTCTCGCACAACCTCGTCTGGCACTTCCCCAACATGGGCGTCGTCGCCGCCATGATCTTGAAGAGCGACCTGCGCGAGGAGCTCGCCCGGGTGCGCGACAGCGGCGTTCCCGCCGCGGTCATCTGGGCCGCCGACGACCGGGTCATCACGCGGGCATGCTTCGACGACCAGTGCGATGCGCTCGGCATCGACGGGACGGTCGTCCAGGGCAGCCACGGGTGGCCCCTCACCGAGCCCGACTCGTTCGCCACCACCGTGGGTGACATCATTCGTAGCGTGCAGACCCCGACGGAGCGGGCGGAAGCCAGCTGACCGACGCGATCGTCCCGCTGCCGGCGTCGACGATCATGCTCGTCCGGGACACCCCGGTGGGCATGGAGGTCCTCATGCTGCGCCGCAACCTCGCCTCGAGCTGGCTGGGCGGTGTCCACCTCTTCCCCGGAGGGGCCGTCGACGAGGACGACGCCCTCGAGGCGATCGCCGAGCGGTCCCTCGCCCGCAGCGACAGCGAGGCGAGCCGGCTCCTCGAGCTCGACACCGGCGGCCTCGCCTACCACGTCGCCGCCATCCGGGAGTGCTTCGAGGAGGCCGGCATCCTTCTCGCCTCTCGCCGCGACGGCGGCCCGATCGACTTCTCCGACCCGGCCACCGGCAAGCGGTTCCTCGAGCACCGGCGGGCGCTCAACGCGGGCGAGAAGAGCTTCCCCGAGCTCTGCGGCGAGGAGGACCTCCGTCTCGAGACCGGTGACGTCCACTACTTCAGCCACTGGATCACCCCCGAAGGCTCCCCGCGGCGATACGACACCCGGTTCTTCGTCGCCGCCATGCCCGAGGACCAGAGCCCGCTGCAGGACGACATCGAGGTCATCGACTCGGTCTTCATCCGGCCGGAGGAGGCGCTCGAGCGCCACCACGCCGGGGAGATCGACATGCTCTTCCCGACCATGAAGAACCTCGAGGCGATCGCCCGGTTCGAGACGACCGGCGAGCTGATCTCGGCCTCGGACGCGAGCACGGTGCCGACCATCCTCCCGAAGGTCGTCGTGGCCGAGTACGGCGTCCGGATCCTGCTTCCCGGCGACGAGGGCTACGAGACGGCGACCGGCGTCAGCGAGAACGTCGCCTTCCCCGACCGCTCGAAGCGGCCCGAGAAGGCCCCGGAGTGAGCCTGGCGCCGCGCGCCTTCGAGGTGCCGGTCCCCGGCGAGCTCGTGGAGGTCGCGCCCCGCGTGCTCCGCCTCACGGCCCCCAACCCCTCGATCATGACGGGACCAGGGACCAACACCTACCTCGTCGGCGAGCACGACCTCGTCGCCATCGACCCCGGGCCGGTCGACGAGGGTCACCTCGACGCCGTGGCGGCGGCAGCAGCCGAGCGGGGACGGCTCCGGGCGGTGCTCGTGACCCACCACCACGCCGACCACGCCCCGGGAGCCCGGGGCCTCGCCGAGCGGACCGGCGCCGAGGTGCTCGGGTACGAGGAGCGGGAGACCTACTCGCCGGACCGGCTCGTCCGGGAGGGCGATCTCGTCGAGGTCGGCGACGTGGCGCTCCGGGCGGTCCACACGCCGGGGCACGCCTCGGACCATCTCTGCTTCCTCACCGAGACGCCGGACCGCCTGCTCTTCTCCGGCGACCACGTGATGGGGGGGTCCACGGTGGTCATCGCCCCGCCCGACGGCGACATGGCGGCCTATCTCGACTCTCTCGACCGCCTGCTCGGCGAACGCCCTCCGATCGAGAGGATCGTCCCGGGCCACGGCCCGCTCATGCCCGACGCCCGGGCCGTCCTGATCGGCTACCGGGCCCACCGCCTCGCACGGGAGGCCGCCGTGCTCGCCGCCCTGGCGAGGCGCAATCGGGCGAGCGTCGAGGAGCTCGTCGCCGACGTCTACACCGACGTGCCCGAGGCGCTCCATCCGGTCGCCCGCTACTCGGTCTGGGCCCACCTGCTCAAGTTCAGGGACGAAGGTCTCGCGACGAGCGCCGCTCCCGACCGCCTCGAGGCGACCTGGGAGCCAGTCGGCTAACAAGGTCCCCGGTTCGCCCCAGCCGGACCGTCTCGCGGGCACGGTCGCATGTCCGCCATTCCGCTCGGTCCGCCGGCAGAGCCCCGAGCGATCTGGGCGGCGTGGTCGCCCGGAAGGGCGGGCTACCCGAGGGCCTGCTCGACGGCCTCGAGCAGGCGGGCGGTGCAGCCGGACATCTCGACCGGGGGCGCCACCTCGGTGAGCACCCGGGCGGCGATGGTGCGGAAGCGCTCGGCCAGCGGGCCGTCCCCGAGCGCGACCGGCTCCCCGGCGTCGCCAGCAGCCGCCGCGTCGGGGTGCAGCGGGATCTCGCCGATGAGCGGGACCCCGACGGCAGCCGCCAGGCGGGCGCCGCCGCCGCGGCCGAACAGGGCGTACTCCTCTCCGTGGTCGCAGACGAACGGCGACATGTTCTCGATGACGCCGGCGACCCTGAGGTGCCCCTTGCGCGCCATGTCCGCCGCCCGCCCGGCGACCTTCTCGGCGGCGAGGGGCGGCGTCGTGACGATGACGACCTCGGTCCGCGGCAGCATGCGGGCGAGGCCCATCTGGATGTCGCCGGTGCCCGGGGGCAGGTCGACCAGGAGGTAGTCGAGGTCGCCCCAGGCGACGTCCTCGAGGAAGTGCTGCACCGCCCGGTTGAGGACGAGGCCCCGCCACATGATGGCCGTGTCCTCGTCGGCGAGGAAGCCCATCGAGATGACCTTCAGGGGTGCGGCCGCCCCCGGGAGCGGCCGCTCGACCGGGACCATCTTCTTTCCCCGGGCGGCGATCTCGCCGTCCATGCCGAGCAGCCGCGGGACCGAGTGGCCCCAGACGTCGGCGTCGAGCAGGCCGACGCGGTAGCCCTCGAGCGCCAGGGCGACGGCCAGGTTGACGGTGACCGACGACTTGCCGACGCCGCCCTTGCCCGAGGCGACCGCCAGGACCCTCGTCTGGGGCGGCAGGTCGGGCATGACCCCGCTTCGCTCCTGGGCCCGGAGGCGGGCCCGGGACATGAGCTCGCTCCGCTCCTCCTTGGTCATGACACCGGTCGTCACCTCGACGGCGTTCACGCCCGGGACCGAGCGCACGCTCCGCTCGACGTCCTCTCTCAGCTGGCTGCGGAGAGGGCAGCTCGCCACCGTCAGCGCGATCTCCGCACGCACCGTGCCGTCGGGTGCCGCCTCCACCCCCCGCACCATGCCGAGGCTCACGACGTCGTCGCCGAGCTCGGGGTCGACGACGCCCCTCAACGCCTCGAGGACCAGGTCGTTCAGTTCTTCCGGGCGGGCCACGATGGCCCAAGGCTACCGTCGCACCCGTCGACACGTCCCCGAGCGACCGTCGCGCATGGGGGACGGCGCCCGCCGGGAATGCAGAAGGGGACAGGCCCGTTCAACATTCACAGGTACCATGGAGCCGCGTCGTTCGGCGCGGGATTCGAGGAGGCAGCAGTCCGTGAGCATCGCAACCACGTCCGTACAGATCGGCCGTCGGCCGAGCCCGGTCACCCTCTCCGACGCCGCCGCGGTCAAGGTCGGTGAGCTGCTGGCCCAGGAGGGCAATCCCGAGCTGGCACTCCGCGTGGCGGTGCGCCCCGGCGGCTGCTCGGGCTACAGCTACGAGATGTTCTTCGACTCCGAGATCGCCGACGACGACGTCGTGCGCTCCTTCGGCGACGTGAAGATCGTCGTCGATCCCGAGAGCGCCGAGCTGTTGAAGGGCTCGACCCTCGACTACAAGGACGGCCTGCAGGGCGCCGGCTTCCACATCTCGAACCCGAACGCCACCCGCACCTGCGGCTGCGGCTCCTCGTTCAGCTGACCGGCCCCGCCACGATGCCTGCGGTAGGCCCCTACACGCCGGTCGTCCGCGCCGGTGACCTCCTCGTCGTCTCCGGCCAGCTCGGCCGTACACCCGACGGCGACTTCGTCCCCGGCGGCGTCGGCGGCCAGACGAAGGCCGCCATCGAGAACATCGCCGCCCTCCTCGAGAGCGAGGGTGCGACGCTCGCCGATGTCGTGAAGACCACGGTGCTGCTCGCCAGCATCGACGACTATGCGGCGGTCAACGAGGCCTACGTCGAGGCCTTCGGCGAGCACCGGCCGGCACGCAGCGCCTTCGCGACAGGGGGCCTCCCCCTCGGAGCCCTCGTCGAGGTGGAGGCCTGGGCCTACCGGCCCCGCTGACCGGACGGGCGCTCTCCTCCTCGAGGAGGGCAAGGGGCCCATTCGCCCCTTTCGTGTGCTAGCAATCGGGCGATGGGCGTGCCCGCGGGCAGGCGGCTGGTTCACTCCCGGCGAGGCGCCGGCGCGCTAGCCCTCGCCGCAGCAGCGCTCGGCCTGTCCGCCTGCGGCGGCGGTGGCCCGTCCGCCGGAACTGCCACGAGCAGCCTGCCGCCGCTCCCGCCGAACGTCGTCGCCTACGTCACCCTCGCCGGCTCGGGGAGCGACGTCGGCTACGGCAACCGGGTGATCCCCGTCACCTTGACCGGGACCAACGGCTCCGCCGGAGCGGGGATCCGCGTCGGCCTCTACCCCGACGCCGTCGCCATCGACGCCTCCGACACGACGGCGTACGTCGCCAACTACTCCTCCAACACGGTGACGCCGATCGACCTCGCCACGGGCAGGGCCGGGTCGCCCATCCCCGCCGGCCAGGGTCCCGCCGACATCGCCATCTCACCGGACGGCAGGACGGCGTATGTCACCGACGACGGCTCGTCCTCGTCGCTCGGCCACACGGTGACGCCGATCGACCTCGCCACCGGGAAGCCCGAGCGGCCCATCCCCGTCGGGGCCGGGCCGCAGGGGATCGCCATCACGCCGGACGGCGCCACCGCCTACGTGGCCGACGCCGGGGCGATCGTCGCCGGGCAGGTCGGACCGGTCGGCCACACCGTCACCCCCATCGACCTGTCGACGGACAAGCCCGGACGCCCGATCACCGTCGGCAACGGGCCGACGGGAGTGGCCATCTCACCCGACGGGAGGACGGTCTTCGTGACCAACCTGGACTCGGGCAGCGTGACACCGATCGCGACGGCGAACGACAGCGCCGGACCGGGCATCGCCGTGAAGGGCGGCCCGGTCGCGGTCGCCGTCGGGCACGGCCTCGCCTGGGTGGTCGACACCCCGTCCAACACCTCGACCGGCGACAACGTCACCCCGATCTCGCTTCGCACCCACAAGGCGCTCGCCCCGATCCCGGTCGGGCGCGGCGCCCAGGACATCGCCATCACCCCCGACGGCAAGACTGCCTGGGTGACCTGCCTCGGCGCCGACTCGCTCGTGCCGGTCGACCTCGCCACACGGCAGGCCGGCGGGGGCATCTCGGTCTCGGGCGGCCCGTTCGCCGTCGCCATCGCCTCGGTGGCCTCCGGGCCCGGGCCTCCGGGCGCCTCGTCGAGCACGACCACGTCCTCCTAGCGCGAGCGGGCACCCGGGTTCAGCGGCCGGGGACCGTCCCGGGCAGCCAGCGGACGCTGCCGAATCGGTAGCCGACCGAGCGCACCGTCTCGATGAGGTGGGCATGCTCCTCGCCGAGCTTCGCCCTCAGGCGGCGGACGTGGACGTCGACGGTGCGCGCCCCCCCGTAGTACTCGTAGCCCCAGACCCGCGAGAGCAGCACCTCCCGGGTGAACACCTTTCCGGGGTGCGAGGCGAGGAAGCGGAGCAGCTCGTACTCCATGAAGGTGAGGTCGAGCGGACGGCCGCCGAGGGCCGCCTGGTAGGTCTCGAGGTTGAGGGCGAGGGGCCCGTAGACGATGACGTCGTGCTGCTTGCCCCGGCCGGTGCGGGAGAAGAGGTGGGCGAGACGGGCCGCCACCTCGTCGACCGAGGCCCCGGCGAGGACGAAGTCGTCGAACAGGTCCTCCCGGAGCTCGAGCTCGGCCAGCTCCCGGCGCTCCACCACGAGCAGCAGCGGGACGAGCGGCGTCTCGCGCTTTCGCAGGCCCCGGCAGAACGAGAGCCCGGACTCGGCCTCCGAGCTCGCCACGACGGCGCCCGCCCAGCCCTCCTCGGGCTCGAGCCGGCCGGCGGCGCCGAGGTCGCCGACCGCCCGCCAGGGATAGGCGGCCGCGTCGAGGGCACCCGAGAGCCACTCGGGTGGCGGGTCGGGGAAGACGAGGAGCGGCTCCATCTCAGCCTCGGACGGCCGCCCTCGTCACAGGGTGGGGAGGTACCGGTTGAGCTCGAACGGGGTGACCTCCCGCATGTAGGCGGCCCACTCGGCCTCCTTGTTGCGCAGGAACCACTCGAAGACGTGCTCACCGAGCGTCTCGGCGACGAGCTCGGAGCGCTCCATCACCGCCAGCGCGTCCGCCAGCGAGGTAGGGAGCGGGCGGATCCCCTCGGCGACGAGCTCCTCGGGTGTGAGCGAGAACAGGTTGGAGGAGGCCTCCGGGGGGAGCTCGGTCTTCTGCTCGACACCGCTCAAGCCGGCAGCCAGCACGAGAGCAAAGGTGAGGTACGGGTTGCAGGCGGGGTCCGGCGAGCGGTACTCGATGCGGGTCGACTCGGCCCGGCCCCGCTTGGCGATCGGGACCCTGATGAGCGCCGAGCGGTTGTTGTAGGCCCAGGAGACGTGCACGGGCGCCTCGTAGCCGACCACGAGGCGCTTGTAGGAGTTCACCCACTGGTTGGTGACGGCCGTGATCTCGGGCGCGTGCTCGAGCAGGCCGGCGATGAAGTGCCGCCCGAGCTCGGAGAGCCCGTGCTCGTCGCCGGGGTCGCTGAAGGCGTTGCGGTCCCCCTCGAAGAGGGAGAAGTGGGTGTGCATGCCCGATCCCTGGACGCCGGAGAGGGGCTTCGGCATGAAGCTCGCGTAGACGCCCTCCTCCTGGGCGATCTCCTTCACGACGAGCCGGACGGTCATGACGGTGTCGGCCATCGTGAGGGCGTCGGTGTAGCGGAGGTCGATCTCGTGCTGGCTCGGGGCGTCCTCGTGCTGGGCGTACTCGACCGGGATGCCCATGTCCTCGAGGGTCAGCACCGTCCGCTTGCGCAGGTCCGAGGCGAGGTCGGCGACGGTGAGCTCGAAGTAGGAGCCCTGGTCGAGGGGCTGGGGCTGGCGCGAGGGGTCGGAGGAGGCGAAGTAGAAGAACTCGATCTCGGGTGCGGCGTAGAAGGAGTACCCGAGCCGGTGCGCCCGCTCGAGGGTGCGGCGGAGGACCTGGCGGGGGCAGCCCTCGAAGGGCGAGCCGTCGAGGTTCAAGATGTCGCAGAAGACCCGGGCGACCGAGGTGCCGTCCGGCCCCCGGCGGCCCGGGCGGAGCGGCAGGATCTGGAAGGTCTTCGGATCGGGCTTGGCGAGGACGTCGGACTCCTGCACCCGACTGAAGCCGTCGATCGCCGAGCCGTCGAAGGTCATGCCCTCGTCGAGGGCGTTCTCGAGCTCGGCCGGGGTGATGGCGAAGGACTTCGGGATGCCGAGCACGTCGGTGAACCACAGCTGGACAAAGCGCACGCCGCGCTCCTCCACCGTCCGCAACACGTATTCGCGCTGGCTCTGCATCCTCACATCCTTCCAGGTCACGGCCGCAGGTGGGGAGTCCGGCCCAGGCGGCCGGCCGGAGTTCACGCGGCGTTCACGTCCGGGCAACAGGAGAGCAACAGGAGGCTGGCACCCTCGCTGTGGCACACTCGCCGCGGGTGGGCCGTCGCGCGGCCGCCCGCCGCGAGAGAGCGCAAGGAGGAGCCAGTGCAGGAGCGCACCGCCGCTGAGGTCGTCCGCCTCATGGAGGAGGAGGGGGTGGAGATCGTCGACTTCCGCTTCTGCGACCTGCCGGGCCTCATGCAGCACTTCTCGGTCCCCGCCCATCAGCTC
>JAKACF010000112.1 GCA_021821585.1 Actinomycetes bacterium | reverse complement strand
CGACCATCCCTCCGACGTACGTTCCGACCTGGGCCACCCCCGTCGCCCGTCCCGGGTTCTCGGGGTACGCCCGCACCACGGCGAGGTTGAACAGGCCGTTGTAGCCCCAGCCGCCGCCGTACGCGATGAGTACGGCCGGAACGAGCAGAACGACGCTCCCGAACGCCAGCATGCCGTAGCCGAGCGCGCCCACCGCGATCAAGACGGCAACCGTCTCGAGGTGGGCGTTGGCCGCCCGCCGGCCGCGCAGGCCCGTGCGGTCCGCTCGCCAGCCGAACCCCACCCGCGCCGACAGCCCGACGACGCTCCCGGCGGCCGACAGCAGCCCGGCGAGGCCTGGGCCGACTCCGTCGTGGACGGCCCCCGCGACGACGAAGGAGCCGAGCGCGTTCGCCGCCGCCACGGCGCACGCCATGGCGGTCGCCAGGAAGACGAGCGGCCGGAGATCGAAGGTCCCCCCGGGCCTGGCTGCCGTGCCTCGGTCGTCGCGCTCGTCCACTGCGCGGGGTCGCACGTCGGCGGTGCCGCCCGTGGGCACGAGCCGCCTCCCACCGAGGACGAGGACGGCACCGACGACCAGCCCGACCCCGGCCGCGGCAAGGTAGGCGGCGTGCCACCCCGCCGTCAGGGCGAGGGCGGGCACCGCGATCCCCGACAGCAGAGTGGCGCTCGGAATGGCCGCCTGCTTGATGCCGAAGGCGAGACCCTGCCGATGCTCGTCGACCGCCCTCGCGAGGAGCAGGTTCACGGCCGGTTGCATGGCTCCATTCGAGAGCCCGCCGGCGACGAGGAACGGGAGCAGGACGTACACGGAGGTGACGACGAGGCCGATGCCGAGAAGGGCGACCAATGCCAGCCCGACGGCGACGAGCATGACCTTGAAGGGGCCGACTCGCTCGGCCAGCCGCCCTGCTCGGACCGAGCTGAGCGCCGAGGCTGCGAAGTAGGTCGCCACGGCACCCCCGATGGCCGTCGGTCCGACGTGGAGGCCAGCCTCGATCTGCACGGAGAGGGCACCGGTGAGGAACACCGGGAGCACCCCGGTCGTCGCGAGGGCGATGGCCAGCGCCACGCTCGCCGGCTGCCGCCGCGACCGAGCTGCGCTCATGGGGGAGGGATGGTCTCGGAGTGGGGGCATCTCGTCTCGCAGAAGGCTAGGCGGCACCTGCATCATGTCGCGTGAGCGACGGGCCGCCGAGCGGGCGGGCTGTGGCCGACGTTACCCAGCCTCAGACGCCCCGCTACGAGGTCGGGGGGCTGGTCACCGGGCGCTCCTCTCCCCGCCCGTTCGTCTGGCGAGCATTCCGAGCCGCCCCTCGACGGCGATGAGGTCAACGAAGACCTGAGTCCTGGGCGCCGACGGCGGAGCCTGCAGGACGTGCGGCGTCAGCCGTCCCGATCGACGGAGAACGTCAGGGCCGACGGACACCCCCGTCACCGGACCGGCGGCGGCTCGCGGTCGGCCAGGAACCGGCAAGTGCGAAGCGGGCGCCGTTCAGGTCACCGTGACAGCTACCCGGGGGTGCCGGTGTCTGTAGCGCCGGACGCGGAGAGGACCGCTAGAGGCCGGTGCGCGCCTCGATGCGACCCTCCCTGACCGCCTCGGCGAGGGATTGGTGGTCCATCTCGTTCTGGTCGGCGTACGACTCGGCGAAGCGACTCATGGCCCGGTCGAAGACGTCCCCCGATCCGAGGTAGGCCGAGATGGCGACGGCGTCCCCCGTCCTTGCGTGCGCCCGGGCCAGCGTCCATCCGCACATCTCCCCGTACACCTGCATGCCGCTCGGCAGCGCCCCTTCGACGTCCGCCGATCCCTTCCAGTCCCACAGCTGGCGCAGGTAGAAGTCGCGCTCGACGCCGTCGAGACCGGTCGTGCGGATCCAGCCCAGCAGCATGTCGCTGGCGGCCTGCATGCTGCGCTGACCGACGACGACCCGCTCACCGTGCCTCGGGAATCTGCTCGCGCCGGCGAACTCCTCCAGCACGGAGGCTGTCGCCTCTTTCGCCTGGAGGATCAGGGTGTCGGCGGCGTCTCGGCCCTGAAGGAGGTAGATGAAGCCCCGGGTGCCGACGCTTCCCACGCCGACGACCTTGCGGGCCATGTCGACGACGCGGTAGTTGCCGAGGAGGTGGCGCATCTCGGGGCGGAGGCTCTCCGCGTACTCCCCGAGCAGCTCCTCGCTCCAGGCGAGGACCCTGCTCCGGTCGTCGGCGCCGAAGAGCTCCGAGAGCGGGACGAGCAGGGGAGGCTGTGAGAGGAACCGGTGATTGCCGCCTTCGCTCGTCGCGAGCTTGGACAGCGCACGGGTGCTGTCCCTCGAGCGCGCCTTGGCGACTATCCGCTGGACCTTCTTCACCTGGGAGTTGGTGACCTGCGACCTCCACTGCTGCATCACCGTCGAGTCCAGACGGGCATACCAGACGTCGATCGCCTTCATGGCAGCGAACTGCCGCATCGCCAGCCGGTACGACCGGGCGCACGCAGTCACGATCTCGTTGCGCTGCTTGACGTCGAAGCCGACGTAGCGGCCGGCGATGGCAAAGCTCGCGGTGAGCCGCTTCAGGTCCCACTCCCATGGACCCGGCAGCGTCTCGTCGAAGTCGTTGATGTCGAAGACGATGGCCCGCTCGGGAGTGCCGAAGAGGCCGAAGTTCGACAGGTGGGCGTCACCGCAGGCCTGGACGGTGAGCCCGGTTGCGGGTGAACCTGCGAGGTCGTTCGCCATCACGAGCGCCGCACCGCGGTAGAAGGCCAGCGGCGAGGAGAGCATCCGCCCGTACCGGATCGGCAGCAGATCGGGCAGGCGGAGGGCCGCCTGCGACTCCAAGAGGTCGACCGGGTCGCGGCGTCCCTTCTTCGGGCGCCAGTCGCCATGCGTCTCCCGGGGGACCCGGTTACGAGCCGCCCGGCCGGCGTCGGCCCCGGCCTCGCCGCCGAACATCGGCCAACCGGGCCGGTCGTCCACCAGTTTCGTCACTGTGTGCACACCTCCTCACCCGCGTCCCGCGACCTGCGCATGCGGTGGCACTCCCCCGGGTCGTGCCGCCCGCCCCGTCCTCGCCCGCGTCCGGATCCCGGAAGCGCCGGAGACGGGACGATCTGTCGCCGGCGTTCCGCGCCGCCGACGGCCGTCTCCCTTCCTCGTGGCGAGCCCGCTCATCGGCGAGGAGGCGATGACGTCATCGCCGCAGGATGGCGCCCGAGCGCGGTGAGAGGCATCACCTGCTTTGGGTGAGCACGGCGCCGACGCCTCCCGCTGGGCGCCGTCGCGTGCGAGGCTCGTGCCGTCGGAGTACCGGAGCATCCCAAGCGAGGATGGGCGGCCGTTCGGGAAGGAAGGAGCCACCATGAAGATCAACCGGTCGGTGCCTCCGCCCTCGGTCGTTCCGGTCCTCGTGTACCGGGACGTGCGGGCGGCGGTGGCGTTCTTGATCTCGGCGTTCGGGTTCGTCGAGCGCACCCGTATCGGCGAGGACCACCGCTCCCAGATGGCCTTCGGAGACGACGGGGCGGTGATCGTGGCCGATGCCGACGGCGACCGGCGCCCCCCGCTCGAGGGCGGGTACAGCCACCTGCTCCGCCTCAGGGTCGACGACGTCGACGCCGCGTTCGCTCGCGCCCGCGAGGAGGGGGCGGTCGTGCTCGCGGCGCCCGTCGACCGAGAGTACGGCGAGCGCGATTGCACGCTCGAGGACCCCGGCGGCCACCGTTGGCAACTCGCCGAGGCAGTCCGAGACGTGACGCCGGAAGACGTCGGCTGCGAGACCGTCAGCTCGTGGCCTGCCTACCAGTCCCGCGGTCAGTGACCCGGGGCGTTCCGTCCCGGCCGTGCGTGCGGGCTGTGCACGACAGGTGCGCTGCCGAAGGCAACCGGCCCACCGGGGGCGGGTGAGCCTCCCCGGTTGCTAGGGGCCGGCGACGTCCGGGTGCGGCCCGGGCGTGTCCAACGTGGCGGCGCGGCGTCGCTCCAGCTCCTCGACCCGCCACCACGGGATCGTGGCACCAGGGGGCAGGTCCACCCCGAGCTCCTCCGCCCGGGCCCGGTTCTCGGCGGTGGCCAGCTCGACCCGCCGGTCCTCCCTGACGGTCTCGCGCTCGAGCTGTCGGAACCACTGGAGGATCACGATCGCGAGGCAGACGCCGGTCACCACCATCGACAGGATCCAGAACGTGTCGCCGCCGGTGTGGGTGTTGGCCAGGGTGTTGACGGGCGCGAGCGGGCGGGGCATGCCGGCGATGCCGATACCGAGGAACGCCTCGAAGGGCATGCCGACGAAGAGGGACCCGGCCCGGGCCGGGTAGGACCATCGCCAGCGAGCCGGGTCGAGCCCGATCAGCGGCTGCCAGTAGAGGTAGCCGACGCCGATGAACCACAGGTGGGAGGCGTCGTGGAAGAGGGGGTGAACGACGGAGTACTGGTAGATCCCCGTCATGAAGTAGCCGTACATCGTGCCGTAGTAGAGGAACCAGACGACGACCGGGAACGTGACGGCGGCGACGACGGGGCTGTGCAGGAGCTTGACGATGCGCACCTGGCTGGTCCGGCTCCCCGCCTGGGTCGCCAGCGTGACCGGCTTGCCGAGGGCGATGAGCGGGGGTGCGACCATCATCAACAGCACGTGCTGGACGACGTGCATGGTGACGTTGATCGTGTCGTAGGCGGCGAGGCCCGAGCCGACGGCGATCCACACCACGACCACGCCGGCGACGAAGGCTGCCGTGTTCCAGGCCGGCCAGGTTCTCCCCCGCCGAGCGAGGCGGCGGACCCCGAACAGGTAGAGCCCGAGCAGGAGGAGCTCGACCACCCCGGCGCACAGGGAGAGGGGACCGGTCTGGACCCCGGTGAGAAGGACGTGCAGGCTGACCGCCGACCGCGGGGCGTCGGCGAAGGCGAGGAACGAGGCCGCCGTCACAGCCGCGCGCTCCTACTCCAGGCGAGCCGCCGCCCGCCGGGAGGGCGCGGCCCTCCCGCGTTGCGCCCGGCGCGGCCGCGGCGGGCGTCAGGGGTTCGAGCGGCGCAAGCGTGGTCGGACAGAGGGATCGACACGACCCTACCGGCGGGCCGTCACGGCCGCACCTCGGCCGGTCGCCGGGCCGAGCGGCCTGGTTCCTCCCCTGGCGCGCCCGGCGCGACCGGCCGCTCCCGGCGGCTGCGGAGGCCGCCGCATCAGGCCTACGGCGTCCCGCCGGCCTGTCGGCGCAGCTCGAGGACCGTCTCGGCGATCTCGACGGCGACCGCTCCCTCGAGGAGATCCCTGTGGAGCCCGACGGCGGCGAAGGCCTCCGGAACTCTCCCCTCGCCCGCCGTCGCGCCGAGGAGGAGGTGCTCGGTGCCGATGTAGTTGTGACCGAGCCGCACCGCAGCCTTGAGGGCCTGTGTGAACGCCTCCCGGCACGCCGGCGTGTAGGAGAGCTCCCGCAGGCTGCGGGGGTCAGCCTCGACGGCGGGGTCCGCCCGGGCGACGCCGAGGGCGTCATGCAGCCGGCCCTCGTCCACCCCGAGGCGCCGGAGCGCCCGCGCCGCCAGTCCGCCGGCATCGGCGAGGGCGCCGGCAGCGAGATGGGTGGCGTCGACGGCGTCGTCCCCGGCGCCCGAGGCCAGGCGGCCCGCCGCCGCCACCGAGACGCGGGCGCGGGGGGTGAAGCGCGAGAATGCCCGGCCCTCCCGGAGCATCGCCTCGTCGCGGGCGACGAACTTCTTCTGCGCCGCCTGCTTGGAGACGCCCATGGCCGTGCCGATCTGGCTCCAGGAGGCACCCGAGCTCCGGGCCTGGTCCACGAAGTGACCGATGAGGGCGTCGGACTGCTCGCCGAGCTCCTGGGCGGTGACCATGGCATCCGCGAGGTGCTCGAGGGGGCCGCTCTCGGGCTGGAGCTCCCGGACGTACTCGATGAGGGTGTCGAGCGGGACCGGGAAGGACGGCACTCGTCAACCTTAGGTTGTCACCACGAGTCTGTCAACCGCTGGTTGACGACTCCAGGCACCACCGGGAACCGCGCCGGTGGTCCACCGGGAGGCATCGGGAACCGGCCTCGCCTCGCCGTCCGGACGGCCATCGGGCGGCCCGCCCGCGCCGGTCACCCGGAGGTGAGCAGCGGGCGGGTCGGCACGGTCCACTCGAGCCGGGTGCCCGTCGTGGCGGTGACGGCGAGGGCGAACGACCCGCCGAGCGCCTCGGCCCGTCGGGCCACGTCGGCCAGGGCGTGGTCGGGATCGGTCTCGCCCGGTCGGGCCTCGCCGTCGTCGGTCACCGTCATGGTCACGGCGTCGCCGACGCAGGAGACCGCCACCTCGACCCGCGACACACGGGCTTTGAGGCACACCCGGGCGAGCATCTCGCGGAGCGCCACCAGGAGGGCGGCGGCCACCTCCTCGCCGAGCCGGTCGATCGACCGCGAGACGGTGGCGACGGGGGCGACGCCGAGCCGGTCGCCCACCTCCGCGACCACGGCGTGGACCCTCGGGACGAGCCCCACGGTGCGGGGGGTGCACGCTTGGAGTCCGAAGACCGTCCGGCGCACCTCGGCGATGATCTCGTCGAGGCTGTCAACCGACTCGTGCAGTCGGGACGCCACGGCCGGCGGGACGAGATCGGCGACGGACTGGAGACCGAGCCCGGTGGCGAAGAGGTGCTGGATGACCTTGTTATGCAGGTCGGTGGCGATCCGGGACTGCTCGGCGAGCAGCGACGCCCGCTCCGCCTGCTCGCGGGCTCGTCCGAGCGTGAGGGCGACGGCGGCCGCCTCGGCGAGGCCCCCGAGGACCGAGACCTCCTCCTCGTCGTAGCTGCCCCGTCCGGGCTCCGATCCGACGATGAGATTGCCGAAGGCGGCATCGCCGGCGACGATCGGCACGATGACGGCAGGGCCGACGCCGAGCCTGCGTCCGTCCTCCTCGGCGGCGGCGCTGGTCAGGTCCGAGACGACGAGGCTCTGCCGGGCGGCCATGACCTCGGCCGCCAGGCTTCCCGGGCCGTACCGGCGGCCGACGAGGCCCGGCATGTGGCGACCGTCGGCGGCGACGACCACGACGCTGCCCGGCTCCTCGCCGGGCGTCACCACTCCCGCCTCGGTCCCGTCGACGATCGCCCGGGCATGGCGGGCGATCATCCCGAGCACCTCGGTCGTCTCCTCCCCGGCGAGCAGGGCACGGGTGATCTCGTTCGACGCCCTCAGCCGGTACTCCAGCTGGACCCGGTCGGTGACGTCGCGCAGGATCACACAGGTCCGCCGCTCCCCCGCCTCCCCGGCGAAGACCGCCGAGGACAACTCGGCGAAGAAGCGGGAGCCGTCTGCCCTCACCATCGGCAGCACCCCCGTGACCTGTCCCGTGCGGCGCCGCTCCTCGAGCACCGCCGTCCAGCGGGGATCTCGCTCGTCGCTGAAGCCCTGCCTGCCTCTCCGGCAGATCTCCTCCTCCGAGGCCCGGAAGATCCTGCATGCGGCCGGGTTGGCGGCGAGGATGCGCCCGTCGGGGACGGTGAAGAGCACCGCGTCCAGGCTGTGCTCGAACAGCGTCCGGTAGGGCCCCTCGCCGATCTCGGTCGGGGTGATGGCAGTGGACATGTCACTCCCCAGCGTCACGTCGCCCCCGCGGGTTGGACGAGAAGCGTACCGGAGCCGTCCGTGCCCGCGGTCTCGCCACCCTGCACCCCTGGTGCTCCTGCCATGCGCTCGGGGCGCGGACGGCGGGCGCCCCGCCGGTCCGGCCGGCAGGCCGCCCGCCGGTCAGTGGGCAGAAGCCGACGCCAGAGTCGAGGCGAAGATCTGCCAGGCCAGCAGGCTCTTCGCGACGAGGGAGAGCGTCACGTAGACCCGCTCGCCGACGAGGTAGTCCCTCCAGCGGCCGACGCGCCGGTACTGCAGCCACTGGTTGACGGCGAAGCAGTTGAACAGGACGAAGAGCGAGAAGAAGATGCCGTAGACGAAGCCCGGAGGATGGAGGGACGACCCGGGACCCGCCAGGTAGACGGCGATCGCCGCCCAGGGCAGGATGCCGGCGATGGCGCCGAGCCAGAAGGGCCCGAGGCTCCCGCCCGGGTCCTCGTACCGCTCCTCCATCCACCCGAAGCCGATCATCGAGGCGTTGACGCCGACGAGCGCGATGAGGGCGGCCACGTCGTTGATGCCGACGAGCATGGCGATGAGCACGATCATGATCGAGGCGCTGAGGGAGTACTCGATCCACCGGAACGGGTTTCGATGGCGGGCGAGCTCGCGCCGGTAGCGAGCGAAGCCCGGACCGGCCACGTAGAAGTGGGCGAGCGCCGAGAGGCCGAAGAAGGCCGCCACCGCGATGGAGAAGGAGACGTGGAAGAGCGTCACCGATCGCGAGCCCACCCCCGGAGCCGGGGGACCGGTCATGTAGGTGGCGCGGACGGGGAGCGAGAAGTCGTTCGCCAGCACGAGCACCGCGATCGCCTGGCCGAGGTGCAGGCCCCCTGCCACCACGTTGTACGGGCGCAGCCTCGTGAGCAGCGACTCCCTGCCAGCCACCGCACGCGATCCTACCGGTGGTCCGGGCGGTTCCCTCCGGGCTGCGTTGACAGCACGGCCGGGCGCCGGGTAGACCGGTCCCACACGGGAGCCCTGCTAGGAGGGCTGAGAGGGGCGGGAACGCCCGACCGTCGAACCTGATCCGGGTCATGCCGGCGAAGGGAGCCAGGTGCTGGGCCGCTGTCATCTGATCACCGACACCCGCCCTGGTCGCGACCTGCTCGGGGTCCTGCCGGCGGCGCTCGACGCAGGGGTCGACGTGGTCCAGGTGCGGGCGAAGGAGCGGGGGGACCGTGAGGTCCTCGCCCTCGTCGAGACCGTCCTCGGGCTGTGCGCTCCCTACGGCGCGAGCTGCGTCGTCGACGACCGCCTCGACGTCGCCCTCGCCGCCGGCGCGGACGGCGTCCACCTCGGCGCCGA
>JAKACF010000111.1 GCA_021821585.1 Actinomycetes bacterium | reverse complement strand
TCTGCCCGATCTCGATGATGTTGCCGCCGTTCGTTCCGTTGCAGGTGATGGTCCCACCACCGCCGACCCCTATGTAGACCGTCCCGCCCTCAACCGGGCTCGTGAGGGGGAAACCGCCGACCGAGTAGACCGGCGCATTGGTGAGAGACCCGTTGGCGGTGATGGAGGTCTTGCCGAAGACCGCGAAGCCGTCCGCCACCCGGTAGATGAGGGCAGTCACCGTGCGGGCCTGGCCCTTCACCACCGCGTGTGAGTCGATCTCGACCTCGGACGTCTCGAAATTCTTCAGTCCGCTGCTGATGCTGCGAACGACGTAGTACTGGAGCCCGGGAGCGTTCGAGAGCGGCGGCCCGGAGCCCGACAGGCAGTCGGACGAGGTCAGACCGGCATTGGTGAGCAAGCTGGAGGGAATGCCCGTCCCGACGCAGAAGCTGCTGGCGTTGTCGCCCAGCTGGTCCAGTCGGAAGAGGGCGTCGCTCAAGCCGCTGTTGGCCTGAGCTACCGCGTTCTCTCCGAACTGGCTGGTCGATGCGGTGCCGAAGGTGGGCACCAGCGCTTCGACGGTGACCGTGATGAGGAGCGCGAGCACGACGATCAGGATCAGCACGGCGATGAGGTTCCCGCTGTCGTCACCGTGGAAGCGGCACTCTCGCGTCGTCCAACGTCGCACTCTGGAGCTCCATCGAGGTGTCATCTCTGTCCCCTCATCCTTGGACGCAAGCCTCGGACTGCACCGCCGTCTGGTTCGGGAGCGGTACCACCACCCTCACCCGGAACGGTATCTGCTGGCCCTTATTCGACACCTTGATCACCGCTCTCACCGATGTCCCGCAGAGCGGCGCCACCTGACCGACCATGGTCGTACCGGAGATGGTCGGCACGCTCGTGATCTGGGTCTGCGAGCTGTACACCGATGATGCCGTGAACATCGTCTTGGCGGCGGTTGTGACATCGCCGAGCTCCATTCCCGCCGTCCACGATCCTGAGCAGTCGCTGTAACGCGTCAGCGTACCGGCGACCGGGTCGTATGCCCAGATCACATTCGCCATGAATGCGCTGGCCACGAATGGCGACGGGGACTGGTAGTTGGAGTTCGTCGTCGTCGATCCGCCCGAGCACGGTGAGTACCGGTCCTTGGCCTCGTACATGGCGACGATGTCGGTGGAGGTGGTCCCCGACGTCCCGACCGCACTCGACCCGTTCGGATCGCTCGTGAAGGTGGCGGGCACCAGTGTCAGTGGGTCCGCCGAGCGCAGATCTGCCTCGAGCACGCGCATGACGTTGCGGACGTTCGACTGCTGGTGGGAATAGGCCACCGTGTTGCTCGCTGAGCCCGACAGGCCGAAGTAGAGCGCGAAGAAGGCAGCCATGATGACGAGCATGATCGCCATGGCGACGAGAAGCTCGACGAGAGTCATCCCTTCGTCGCCGCGCCAGAGAATCGGCTCGGGGGTTCGATCGTTCTCGCTGGCGCCGGTGAAATGCGACATCACGTGACCTTGAACGTATAACCCGTCGACTGAGCCGACCCGTCCACCGCGTAGACCGTCACCGAGCCGCTCGGCAGATTCGAAGGAATAGTCACCGTGCACGAGCTGCCGTCAGGCTGGCAACTCGTGGGGGTAACGGAGTACGTGGAGGAACCGAACCAGAACGCTGTGTTGTAAGTGAAAAGGTCTGTCCCGCTGATAAGCACACCGGTTTCGCCCGGTGTGCCAGATGAAGGCATGGAGCTGATGGACGGCTCGTAGGTGAACTGATCTGTCGATGTCGGCGGAGACGTGATCCAGACCTGGGTGCCCGAGCTTGTCGTTTCTAGAGTCTCTCCTTCCACGTAGAAGATGCCGGTCCCAAGGCTCGGGGTAGGGGGCACCGTAACCGTGCAGGTTGTCTGGCTACTGCACGTCGCCGAAACGCACAGCGCAGTGTCACTCGAGGGACAGTTGGCACTAGAGGTCCAAGGTGTGATGCACTGGGAACCAATTCCGGCCCCGCAGAAGTAGACGTTCATCGTCGATCCCGACGGGAATCCGCTACCCGACAGCGTCAGCGTCTTACCGGCTACCCCATATGTGGGGCTGATCGACGAGATGATCGGCCCGAGAGGAGCGTAGGTCGTCGGCGTGTCGGTCGTCTCAGCCTGCTCCACACCGTCTTGGCTGAAGCCGGTCACGTAGAAGACGTACGCCTGCTGGGTGCCCCCTTGCAGGAGCCCTGAGACGATGTAGCTCGCGACGCCTTTGTCGTTCACGGAATACTCGGCGGGGCTCAGCATGCCCGAGGTGTGGTTGACGCCGTTGCTGTCACTCCAGCCGACGGCGTAACAGCCACCGTCGACCATGTTGGCAACGTTCCACTTGACGGTGACCTCGCCAGCTTGTGAGGTCGGCGTGGCGGAGACAGACGCTCCGTCGGCCCAGGTCTGCAAATTGTCAGCCGTCGTAGTGTCGTAGCTGGGGCCGCGGTAGGGGTTCTGCCCGCCCGGATAGATGATCCCCTCCTCGGTGAGGTGCTCGTGGCCGATGCTGGCGTTCGACCACTCGACCTCGACGTAGACCTCCTTGTAGGCCTGCTGCACCTCGGTGGGCGAGCCCGCGACGGTCAGCCCGTCGACCACCGTCGGGCACGACTGGACCACAGAGGGTGCGTACGAGATGTGCGTGACGACGGAGTAGACGGTGCCGCCAGCCTTCACACCCGTCATCACCGGCTCGAAGGTGGTCGACGTCGAGCCGAGCGGGAAGCTCGGCTGCGTCGCCACCGCCACCATCTGCTCGTCGGCGCTGTCGCTATCCGAGTCGGCGGGAGAGGAGGACGAGAACGTGTCGCCGTCGGAGTCGCTGTCCCAGTAGTAGGCGGAGTTGGAGGACGAGCAACTGCCCACACTCGTGGCGTCCAGCGCGGTGGCGTAGCTGGAGAGAGTCGAGCACTCGAACCCCACGTCGCCATAAGCCGCGCTCTGCAGACCGGAGATGACACTCGTCGCGAGGACGGCGGCATTCTGCCGGCTGCCATTCGCCGACGACGCGTTCAGCGTCCCGTAAAAGGTCTTGGCGAAGGGAAGAAGGACGATCGCGACCAGGACGACCGATACAAGCACCTCCACCAGCGTCATGCCGCGGTCGTCGCGCCGCTCGAGGCGCGCACGAATACGCGCGCTCAGCCTGTGACTCTTCGGCCCCCTCAGGTTCCCCCCCGGTTCGGGCCGCACTCTTCGTGACGACCTCACCACGCTGCGCAGCATAGTCGAAACGCGACCGGAAGACCAGCGGCGCGAGCTGCCTCATGACAGCGAGCACGCAAGAAGCCGCCGAGGTGAGCCTCAGGCGGTGCGCCTGCGGGCCGCCCGCTTGCGCGGCGATGCCTCACGTCCTGAGGCCTCAGCGGGCTCCGCCGCTCTCTCTGCGGCCGGTGTGCTCGCTGCCGCCTCATCTCGCTTGGCGGCCTTGGCCGCTCTGCTCGTCCTCTTGGCCGGCTCCTTGCCCGCCGGTTGGGCGGACTTCGTGGCCGCCTTCGTCGTTCCCGCAGCCCGCTTGGTCGGTTGCTTCCTCGGCGGCTGGCTCACCGCTGCCGGCGCCTTCTTCGCCGCCGCCTTCTTGGCGGAGGCGGTGGCCTTCCCGACCGGCTCGCTCTCGGCAGTCACCTCGGTCCCCGCCTTGCCGGCGGGTGACTTCTTCGCCGCCGCCTTCTTCGCCGGGCGCGACGGCTCGGCTGGCGACTTCTTCGCGGGGGCCCGCCGAGGCCGCCTGGCCGGCGCCGCCTCGGGGGCTTCGGCTGCCGGGACCGAGGGCTCGGCTGCCTTCTTCTTCGCCGCCCGACGCGAGCGCGTCCTCGCCGGTGCCTCGGGTGCGGCGGGACCCGCCTCCCTCGAGGGCGGGACCGCAGCCTCCTCCGACGGCGGCGGCGTGGCGGCCTTCTTCGTCGCTGCTGCCGCCTTCTTGGCGGCCTTCTTGGTGGGGCTCGCCGCCTTCTTGGCAGCCTTCTTGGCAGGGGCGGCCGCCTTCTTCGCGAGCCGAACCTCTGCCGCGATCATCTCCTCGCTCGGGCGGCCGGAGACGACCGCGATGCCCGGGACGGCGAGCTCGACGCCGCGCCGGAGGGGGTCGAGCGCCGTCACGACGAAGGTGCGCTCCTCTCCCCGCTTCAGCACCTCCCGGGCGCTTCGCGGCGGAGGCACGGCCATGTTGGCGAGCGGGATGTAGCACTGGACGCTGCCGACGAAGACGGCGGCACCGTGCGAGGTGTAGCTCTCAACACGGCCCGAGACCTCGGCCCCGAGAGGGTGGTCGGCGATGAAGGAGATGAAGGTGAGCGGGTCGTTGACGGCGGCCGCGGCGGCGGTTCCACCACCCGTCCTCCGGCGGCGGCCGGAGGGCTCCGCCGGCTGCCCGGCACTCGGGGCGGCGCCCTCCTTCTTGGCGCGCTTGGCCGCCTCCCGGGCCGGGGCGGGGCGGGGCGGAGAGACCGCCTCCTTCGTCGCCACCTCGATGGCCTTGGAGATCTTGCGCTTCTCCCGCTCGCTGTCCTTCACCGCCCGCCGGCTCTTCGGGCCCCGGACGGGGCTGCGCGGGGTGAAGATCCACCCGACGCCCGGCACGGGGGTGGCACCGAGCAGCCTGCCGCGGTCGAACAGCCAAGGGTGCTCGCCGTGGAACTCCTGGAAGGAGTCGTTCGAGAGCACGACGGCGTCGATCTTCTGGGAGATGCGGAGCAGGAAGGCGTCCCCCCGCCCGATCGCTCCGGCGGGAGGGTGGACGTACTCGCCGGCCAGGGCCGCCTTCTCGAATCGCTCGAGCTCGGAGGGGTCGACGCGGTGGGCGAAGGTGGCGTCGACGACGACGGTGACCTCGGCGTCGGGGTACTCCCGGCGCAGCTCGGTGACCGCCTCCTCCAGCTGGGCAAGGCTCGGGGCGCTTCGGCCCTCGGTGGCGATGTTGGAGCCGTCGACGACGATGTATTCGGTGGCCATGTCGCAGCTAGTCAACCATTTCCGCTGATGGCACCGGCGGACCGGTGCCCTAGGGTGCGGCCATGAGCGACTCGACGCAGCCGGACGGGACCATCCGGGCCGTGCTGTTCGACTTCGGTGGTGTCCTCACGACGAGCCCCTTCGACGCCTTCTCCCGCTACGAGGCCGAGCACGGCCTCCCCGACGGCTTCATCAGGTCCCTCAACGCCACCGACCACCACGAGAACGCCTGGGCGAGGCTCGAGCGCAGCGAGATCACCCTCGGGCGCTTCATCGAGCTCTTCGAGGCGGAAGCCGAGGCCGCCGGCCAGCGCCTCGACGGGGCGGCCGTGATCTCGCTCCTTCGCGGCGAGATCCGCCCCGCCATGGTGCGCGCCGTCGAGCGGTGCAAGGAGAGGTACCTGCTCGGGCTGCTCACGAACAACTTCCTCCTCGAGGAGGCGGGCCGGGGCGACGGCCCGGTGGCGGAGGTCCTCGGGCTGTTCGACGCCGTCGTCGAGTCGTCCCGCGTCGGGGTACGAAAGCCCGAGCGGCGCTTTTTCGAGATTGCCTGCGAGGCGCTCGGGATCGAGCCTCACGAGGCCGTCTTCCTCGACGACCTCGGCGTCAACCTGAAGCCGGCGAGGGCGATGGGGATGAGGACGATCAAGGTGGCGGGCGAGTCCGAGGCGCTGGCAGAGCTCGAGGCGGTGCTCGGGATCCCGCTCAGCTGACCTCCGGCCCGACGGACCGCTCGAGCAGGTCGGCTGCCTCGAGCCCGTGGATGAGGGCCGAACCGGTCGCCGGGCTCCCGCTCACGGGCCGGCTCACGTGGGTGAGCTCCACCTGGTCGCGCAGCATGGCGTGCAGCCGGCCGTGGACGTAGCTCCAGGCCCCCATGTTCTCGGGCTCCTCCTGCAGGAAGACGACCTCCTCGAGGCGCGGGTAGCGGCCGAGGACGGCCGTGATCTCGGCCTCGGGCCAGGGGTGCAGCTGCTCCACCCGGACCACCGCGACCGGCTCGCCTCCCGCCCCGAGGATCTCGTCGCGCCGGGCGAGGGCGTCGTATGCCACCTTGCCCGAGCAGAGCACGACCCGGCGCACCGCGGCGGCGTCGAGGGCGCCGGGGTCGTCGAGCACCTCCTGGAACCGGCCACCGGCCAGCTCGTCGATCGGCGAGCGGGCCTGGCGGGCACGAAGGAGCGACTTCGGCGTCATGACGACGAGCGGGCGCCTCATCGTCCGCTTGGCCTGGGCGCGCAGCAGGTGGAAGTACTGGGCCGCCGTCGTCGGCTGGACGACGGTCATGTTGCCGTTGGCGCAGAGGAGGAGGAACCGCTCGAGGCGCGCCGAGGAGTGCTCCGGCCCCTGTCCCTCGTAGCCGTGCGGGAGCAGCATGGTGACCGCCGAGGACTGCCCCCACTTCTCGCCGGCCGCCGCGATGAAGTTGTCGATCACGATCTGGGCGCCGTTCACGAAGTCGCCGAACTGGGCCTCCCAGGCGACGAGGGCGTCGGTCGACTCGACCGAGTAGCCGTACTCGAAGCCGAGGGCGGCGTACTCCGACAAGAGCGAGTCGTAGATGCGGAAGGTGCCCGAGCGGCGCTCGTCGAGGCCGATCGCCTCGCCGACGTGCTGGAGGGGGACGTACTCGGCGCCCGTGTCGTAGTCGACGAGGACCGAGTGGCGCTGGGAGAAGGTGCCACGCCGGCTGTCCTGGCCCGCCAGGCGGACGTTCACCCCGTCGGCGAGCAGGGTGCCGAAGGCGAGCGCCTCGCCGAGCGCCCAGTCGACCTCGCCCGCCGCGTAGACGTCCGCCCGCTGGCGGAGCTGGCGGGCGAGCTTCGGGTGGGTGGTGAGCTCGGCCGGCGGCTCGTGGATGAGCCCGGAGAGGAGGTCGAGCGTCGCCCGCTCGGCCGTCGTGTCGATCGCCGACAGCGGTGGCACCTCGACCGTGGCCGGGCGCACCAGCGTCTCGACCTTCGGCGGGGCCGAGGCCCGCGTCTCGTCGAGGGCGCGCTGGAGGCGCTTGGAGAAGTCCTCGAGGGCCTGCTCGGCCTCCTCGATCGTGATGTCGCCCCGCTTCACGAGCGCCTCGGTGTAGAGCTTGCGCACCGAGCGGTGCTGCTCGATCGCCCGGTACATGAGGGGCTGGGTGTAGCTCGGGTCGTCGCCCTCGTTGTGGCCGTGCAGCCGGTAGCAGACCATGTCGATGACGACGTCCTTGTGGAACCTCTGGCGGAAGGCGACCGCCAGGCGGGCCACCCGGACGCAGGCCTCCGGGTCGTCGCCGTTCACGTGGAAGATCGGCGCCTGGACGGTCTTCGCGACGTCGGTGCAGTAGACCGACGAGCGGGCCGACTCGGTCGGGGTCGTGAAGCCGAGCTGGTTGTTGATGACGAGGTGGATCGTCCCGCCCGTCCGGTAGCCGCGCAGCTGGGAGAGCTCGAGGGTCTCGGCGACGACGCCCTGGCCGGCGAAGGCGGCGTCGCCGTGGACGAGCACGGGGAGCACCGGGAAGGTGCCGAGGTCCTGGTGCTGGTCCTGGCGGGCGCGGGCGATGCCTTCGACGACCGGGTCGACCGCCTCGAGGTGCGAGGGGTTCGAGGCGAGCATGACCGGCAGCTCCTGGCCGTCCCGGGTGCTGAACTTGCCGCTCGCCCCCTTGTGGTACTTGACGTCGCCCGAGCCCTGGACGCTCTCGGGGTCGATGTTGCCCTCGAACTCGGCGAAGATCTCCCCCAAGGACTTGCCGACGATGTTCGCCAGCACGTTGAGCCGCCCGCGGTGCGCCATGCCGATGACCGCCTCGTCGATGCCGGTGTGGACGGCCTCGTCGAAGACGGCGTCGAGGAGCGGGATGGCCGCCTCGGCACCTTCCAGTCCGAAGCGCTTCTGGCCGACGTAGCGGGTGTGCAGGAAGCGCTCGAAGGCCTCCGCCGCGTTCAGCCGCTCGAGGACGTGGCGCTGCTCCTCGGGTGCGAGGCCGGTCGGCACGCCCTCCACCTGCTGCTGGATCCAGCGCTTCTGGACCGGGTCCTGGATGTGCATGTACTCGATGCCGACCGACCGGCAGTAGGCGTCGCGGAGGATCCCGAGGATCTTGCCGAGGGGGAGCTCCGCCTCGCCGGCGAGGTGGTCGGTCACGAAGTGGCGCTCCAAGTCGAACACCGTGAGGCCGTAGGTGAGCGGGTCGAGCTCGGGGTGAAGCGTCGGGGCGTGCTGGCGGAGCGGGTCGAGGTGCGCCATCAGGTGGCCGCGGACCCGGTACATGTTGATGAGCTGCTCGACGGCCGACTGCTTGACGAGCCGGCCCCGCTCGCCGTCGGCCCGGTTGAACGGGTTGACGTCGCGGTGCCAGCGGGCGGGCTGGTAGGGGACGCCGAGCGACTCGAAGACCTCGTCGTAGAAGCCGTGCTCCCCGATGAGCAGCTCGTGCACCCGGGTGAGGAAGAGGCCCGACTCGGCCCCCTGGATGATGCGGTGGTCGTAGGTGGAGGTGAGCGTGACGACCTTGGAGATGCCGAGCTCGGCGAGGGCATCCGGGTCCGCCGCGGCCCACTCGGGCGGGTAGGCGAGCGACCCGACGCCGATGATGGCTCCCTGGCCCGGCATGAGGCGCGGCACCGACTGGGTCGTCCCGAGGGTGCCCGGGTTCGTGATGGTCACCGTCACCCCGGCGAAGTCCTCGACGGCGAGCTTGTTCGTCCTCACCTTGCGGACGAGGTCCTCGTAGGCGTGCAGGAAGCCGGCGAAGTCGAGCTCGTCGGCGTTCTTGATGCAGGGCACGACGAGCGATCGGGTGTGGTCCGCCCGCTCGACGTCGACGGCGATGCCGAGGCCGACGTGGTCGTGGCGGACGACGCCTGGCGTCCCCTTGCCGTCGGCGTCGGGGACGAAGGCGGCGTTGAGGGCCGGGACCGCGCCGAGGGAGCGGACGACCGCCCAGCCGATGAGATGGGTGAAGCTCAC